>NZ_JAMPKE010000011.1:0-176401 GCF_039961955.1 Trichocoleus sp. DQ-A1 | reverse complement strand
AACGCCGAACCAGCCTACATACAGGCGGTTGTCGGTTGATGTGACCCAATCGCAAAACCGTTGCCATACGTTGGCGCTTTCGCGTCTTTGTAAGGTTGTGGTCATGTTTTTATGAGTGCTTTGAATTTTCTAGGTTCGAGGTAGTAATTTCTCTACCTTGTTTTCAAGATTAACTCATCTATTGAGTTTTGTAAAGCTTTTTCAACAAAAATTTTTTCGGCTTCCTGATTCAGCCTGGAGGCCATTTCATCTGGCGTCCGCCCAGAATGTGCAAATGTAGATGGGGTACGGTTTGCCCCCCATCCGAGCCGGTGTTAATGACAACGCGGTAGCCGTTGTCGAGTCCGGCTTTTTCTGCAACATTCTTAACAATCAGCAACAAGTGACCCATTAGGTCCCGATCCTGAGAATCGGCATCAGCAAGCTGGCGAATCGGCTGCTTGGGAATCACGAGAATGTGAACGGGGGCTTGGGGTTGAATATCTTTAAAGGCAAGTGCCAGGTCATCCTCATACAAAATGTCTGCGGGGATTTCGCGGCGGATTATCTTGCTGAAGATGGTTTCTGTCGTTTCACTCATGTTGCTTGGTTATTTCGGTGATTAGCTGTGCTTGCAGCCATTTTAAGCCCGGACGATAAAGCTAAGCGCGATCGCGGGAACTCTAATAAAAGATTCTGTTGGTTGGCTTCTCATAAAACTTGTTACAAACCCGTTTTCATTCAGAAACCGGGTTTGGATTAGGGCGAACATCAACAGCATTATCAAACAAAAGTGGGGCGAGATTGCCATGTTGGCTAGGGTTTGGAGTGCATCTATCGTCGGTATCGATGCGGTGAAGGTGGGGGTTGAAGTCGATGTATCGGGAGGATTGCCAGGAATTGTGCTGGTGGGATTGCCCGACACCGCAGTTCAGGAGTCGAAGGAGAGGGTGAAGGCGGCACTGAAGAACGCTGGTTATGCCTTTCCGATGAAAAAAATTGTGATAAATCTGACACCGGCGGATTTACGAAAGGAAGGCCCCAGCTTTGATTTGCCTATCAGTGTGGGCATCATGGCGGCATCTGAACAGGTGAGTGCCCAGTTGTTAGGAGATTATTTATTCTTAGGGGAAGTTTCCCTAGATGGGAGTCTGCGTCCGGTTGCTGGTGTGCTGCCAATTGCCGCCGCTGCCCAACGGATGGGAATCGCAGGTTTAGTCGTTCCAGCTAATAATGCGCGGGAAGCAGCTGTTGTCAAAGGTCTAGCAGTCTACGGTTTCAAAAATCTGTCTCAAGTGGCTGATTTCCTAAATGAGCCAGAGCGTTATTCGCCAGTGCAGGTGGATGGTAGAGAGGAGTTAGCTAAAACCCACTTCAGCAGTGCAGACTTAAAGGATGTAAAAGGACAGAGCTTTGCCCGTCGTGCCCTAGAAATTGCGGCGGCTGGTGGACATAACTTAGTATTTGTCGGACCACCGGGAAGTGGGAAGACGATGCTAGCGCGGCGCTTACCGGGGATATTACCGCCGTTAAGCTTTGACGAAGCTCTCGAAGTGACTCAAATCCACTCAGTTGCAGGCTTACTTAAGAATAGAGGATCGCTAGTAAGCGATCGCCCTTACCGCAGTCCTCACCACTCCGCTTCTGGCCCCTCCCTGGTTGGTGGCGGGAGTTTTCCGCGTCCGGGAGAAATATCTTTAGCGCATCGGGGCGTTTTATTTCTGGACGAACTTACAGAATTTAAGCGAGATGTACTGGAATTCTTGCGTCAGCCGCTTGAAGATGGCTTTGTTACCATCTCTCGCACTCGCCAATCGGTCATGTTTCCGGCTCAGTTTACTTTAGTTGCTAGTACCAATCCCTGTCCGTGCGGTTACTATGGCGATACCATTCAAGCTTGCACCTGTTCCCCCCGACAACGAGAACAATATTGGGCAAAGCTTTCTGGCCCTTTGATGGATCGGATCGATTTGCAAGTTGCAGTGAATCGCCTCAAGCCAGAGGAAATTACGCAACAACCGACTGGGGAAGAGTCGGCACCTGTAAGGGAACGAGTAGAAACAGCACGCGATCGCGCTCATACTCGATTTAAAGGCGATTCATCAGTGCGTTGCAATGCTCAGATGCAAAGTGGTCATTTGCGGCAATGCTGTCAACTGGATGATGCTTCTCGCAACTTATTAGAAGCAGCCATTCGCAAATTAGGGTTATCAGCAAGAGCCAGCGATCGCATTTTAAAAGTAGCGCGTACTATTGCCGATTTAGCTAGTGATGAAAACCTCAAAACCCACCACGTTGCCGAAGCCATTCAGTACCGCACGATAGATAGAATGCAGTGATATGGAAACAATAAGCCAGGACATTCTTGAAGTAGAGCGTGGCGTTATCTGTCATCAGGTGAATTGTCAGGGACGCATGGGAGCAGGTTTGGCTCTACAAATTCGCGATCGCTGGCCTATTGTCTACGAAGACTATCACAAGTATAAGGGTCAATGGCAGTTGGGAATGGTGCAATTTGTCAAGGTTACAGATGCACCCTTATACGTTTGCAACTTGGCAGGACAGTGGAACTATGGTCGTGCTAAGCCTGCTCAAGGTATTATCTACACTGACTATGAAGCGGTGCGGACGGGACTGAAGCAAGTTAATGCTTGGTCAACCGAGAATGCTCTTCCGGTTTATATTCCTTCTGGTATGTCCTGCGGGCTTGCAGGTGGAGATTGGAACATCATCCAAGTCATCATCGAACAGGAGTGTCCTCATGCCATCATCTGTCGCAAGCCAGAAGGGGGCTAGAGATTGTTTCTGTTAACAATGAAGTGATTTGTGCGCGACGATTACCAGCACGAACGAACAGATTTATAGATAAAGAAGTAGTGGTAAAGGGAGGTTAGCAATCGCATTTTTTTGAATTAACCTTAATTTTGCCATTTCAACGGAGATGAAGACCTCAAGACCCGTTATGTTGCCGAAGCAATTTAGTATTGCATATTCGATAGAATGCAGTAATTAAGATGAGTTTTTGCCCTGAAAAAGGCACAAAATATGCATTACAATCTTAGTTTCTTAATTTCTTCCAGCAGGTTTTGATACTGTTCTTTATTTCCTTGCCTCTGAAACAAGTTAGCAGCTTTTTGAAAATCCTCAAATGCCTTTTTCTTGTCTCCTAAACTGCGGTGAGAAATTCCTCGGTCGTAATAACCGTAGGCATAATCAGGATTAATTTCGATAGCTCGATCGAAGTCTTTGATTGATTCTTGATAATTTCCAACCCGTTGCTGAGCCAATCCTCGATAATCGTAGGCAAAGAAATTCATTGGGGAAAGGCGGATTGCCTGACTATAGTCTTCTGCTGCTCCCTGATAGTCTCTCAGAAATGTACGGGAAGTACCTCGCTCTAAGTAAGCTAAAACATAATTAGGGTTGCGCTGAATTACTTGGTTGTAATCCTCAATTGCTTGCTGATAATCTTTTAAATCCTGGCGGGACTTACCTCGATATAAGTAAGCTGCAACATAAT
This sequence comes from Trichocoleus sp. DQ-A1, assembly GCF_039961955.1. NCBI lineage: Bacteria > Bacillati > Cyanobacteriota > Cyanophyceae > Leptolyngbyales > Trichocoleusaceae > Trichocoleus > Trichocoleus sp. DQ-A1. Next base: position 172,902 of record NZ_JAMPKE010000011.1, on the reverse strand, counting down.
TAGGATTAAGCTGAAGTGCCTGGTTAAACTCCTCAATGGCTTCTTGCTTATCTCCTTTGTCATAAAGAGCAATCCCTCGTGCGTAGTGCGAAATCGCCTTGTTAGAATTGCTACCCTGAGTCTGGTAATTTTCTGATGGATCGGCGATCGCTACTAAAGGTGCAGTACTGATAATTGCTGTTACTGTTACCGAGGTGACTAAAAAGACAGATAAAGAATTCAAATTGAGAAAATTACAAGTCATCCTTAACTCCTTAATAAATCAAATTAGGGATTTTTCGACAAGAAGCATTTTTTGAGTCGCGGCATATCTGACCGTCAGTTGTACAATAAAACGGTTGTATTCTGCGACACTTGCTGTGATCGAGCGTTATACGTTGCCTGAGATGGGCAACCTGTGGACTGACACCTATAAACTGAAGACGTGGCTCCAGGTTGAAATTGCAGTCTGTGAAGCCCAAGCTGAACTGGGTTATATTCCAACCCAGGCGGTAGAGGAAATTAAGGCGAAGGCTAATTTTGACCCGAAGCGGGTGCTAGAAATTGAGGCTGAAGTCCGCCACGATATGATCGCGTTCTTGACAAACGTCAATGAATATGTAGGCGACGCGGGGCGCTATATTCACCTGGGATTAACCAGTTCGGATGTGCTGGATACAGCTTTAGCACTGCAACTGGTAGCCAGCTTGGATGTGTTGCTGGCAGGTGTGGAAGATTTGATTGCAGCAATTCGCCAGCAGGCGCAGCAGCATAAAAGTACGGTGATGATTGGGCGATCGCACGGCATTCACGCGGAACCGATTACGTTTGGCTTTAAGCTGGCGGGATGGTTGGCAGAAGTATTGAGAAACCGCGATCGCCTTCAGCGTCTTCGCAAAGAAATTGCCGTTGGCAAGATTTCCGGTGCAGTAGGAACCTACGCCAATATTGAGCCGCGAGTTGAAGCGATCGCTTGCCAAAAACTGGGACTTGAACCGGATACAGCATCGACGCAAGTAATTTCGCGCGATCGCCATGCCGATTTTGTACAAACTTTGGCTCTACTGGCTGCCTCAATTGAGCGGTTTGCTGTTGAAATTCGCAACCTTCAACGCACAGATGTTCTGGAAGTCGAAGAATTCTTCTCTAAAGGACAAAAAGGCTCCTCTGCGATGCCGCACAAGCGCAATCCGATTCGTTCGGAGCGATTGACAGGGATGGCGCGGGTGGTGCGGGGTCACGCCGTCGCCGCCTTAGAAAATGTCGCCCTTTGGCACGAACGGGACATCTCTCACAGTTCTGTAGAGCGGATGATCCTACCCGATTCTTGCACCATAACGCACTTTATGTTAGCGGAAATGACCGATTTGGTGAAAAACCTGCTGGTTTATCCCGAAAACATGGAACGGAATATGAATTGTTACGGCGGCGTTGTCTTCAGCCAGCGAGTCATGCTGACGCTGGTAGAAAAAGGAATGAGCCGCGAGGATGCCTATGCAACGGTGCAGTCTTGCGCTCATCAAGCGTGGAATAAAACCGATGGCAATTTCCACGATTTGATTGCCAAAGATAGCCGGGTGACGCAGCATCTTTCTTCAGAAGAAGTTGAGGCGTGTTTCGCTCCGCAGCATCATTTGCAGCATTTAGAGGAGATTTATCAGCGTTTGGGGATTTAATCTTAACCACGAAGAATATTAACCGCAAAGACGCGTTGGCGTAGCCTGCGCGTTAGCGCTTAGGACACGAAGGAAGAAAGAGAAGACAAAAACCGTTCTTTTTCTTCCGACGCGTTGGCGTAGCCTGCGCGTTAGCGCTTAGGACACGAAGGAAGAAAGAGAAGACAAAAACCGTTCTTTTTCTTCCTTCGCACTTTTTGCGTCTTCGCGGTTTATTCCTGTTCCACCCTGTACCCCAAATCTGCTAAATGTAGTCGAGACTGCCGCCATTTCGGCTGCACTTTCACAAATAACTCCAGATAAACTTTCCCCGCAATTAACTTTTGGATTTGTTCGCGGGCAGCGCTACCAATCGCTTTGAGCATCGTTCCGCCTTTGCCAATCACAATCCCCTTTTGGGAGTCGCGTTCAACGTAGATAGTCGCCAGAAGGCGAGTAATCGTTGGTTCTTCCTCCACCATGTCAATCGTAACGGCGACTGAGTGGGGAACTTCTTCGCGGGTTAGCAGCAAAATTTGTTCTCGAATCAGTTCCCCCATGATGAAGCGTTCCGGCTGGTCGGTAACATAATCAGGAGGATAATAGTATGGCCCTGGTTCTAGGCGATCGCTGAGTAATTGCTGCAACGCCTCAACTCCCTCTCCGGTGACGGCAGAGAACTTCACAATCGGCCAGTTGTAAGGTTCAGCTAGCTGCGTATAACTCTCATCGATCTGTGGGGAATCTGAGGTTCGCAGGTCGATTTTGTTCATCCCCAACATCACAGGCGTTTTGGTGCGGCTAAGAATATCGACAATATAGCGATCTCCTCCTCCAGAATCTACGGCTCCATCCACCACAAACAGCACCAAATCCACCGATTCAATGGCAATCTGGGCATTTTTCACCAACACTTCCCCTAACTGGTGGTGCGGTTTGTGAATTCCTGGAGTATCGACAAAGATCATCTGTGCTTCTGGCGTCGTCAGGATACCCCGCAGTCGGTTGCGCGTCGTCTGCGCCACTGGCGAAGTGATGGCAATTTTTTGCCCTACCATATAGTTCATCAATGTAGACTTACCCACGTTGGGGCGTCCGATAATCCCAATAAAGCCCGACTTATATCCTTCCGGTGCTTTCGGAATGCTAAAAAATGCTGACTCGTCTAGGATATTTCCCTCGCCTTTATTAATTGCTGCGTTTGTCGTCGTCCCATCTTCCATGATGTTTGCGTTTTTAAAAACCCCTACATCACTGATAATACATACTCTCCTTCGTTAACTGCGTGATTGGTTGAAATATCAAAGACTAAACCAGCGGTCTCCGCACAAACATCAATTAATTTTGGTAATTCTTCTTTATTAAAGCTAATAATTTGATAAAGTCTTTCCCCCGCCTCGATTGAAGCACCTAGTTTGACTCTTGATTGGATCATCCCTCCGCTAGGCGCATAATATTTTTTTAGATTGCTTTTTGAAATAAAAGTTACTTTATGGAATGCTGTTTGCGGCAAAGGAAATTCAGGAATCGATAAAATGCCTTTCTGGGCTAGGTAATTCTTGATGCCTTGGACTCCTTTCCCCACTGATTCTGGATTCATTTGCATTCCCGAACCCAGTTCTAGCGTCCAAGATTCTTTATCAAAGACTATCGATTTCCCTAAAGTTTCTAGCTGATTTTCCAACGCTAACCAAGGCTTTAGGAAAGCTTCATCAAAAGCATCTCCATCATATTCATTTAGTAAAATTTCATGGTCAAGTAAAAAATATTTAGCACTTTCTTCTCTACGGTGGAAGCCATATAAGTAATCTACCGCTTGATTAGACGAGCTATGAATATCGATTACATAATCAGCATCCAAAGATAAAGATTGTAGCTGATAGCGATATCGTTCGTTAAAAGGCGCTCCGCTTGGAGACTTGATTTTTTCTAAGAGTTTATCGAAACTATTTTTAATTCTTTTGTAGTATTCAATTTCTATAGCATCTGTTTCAAAATTGATGTGAGATTTTGCAAATTCTTCTAAATCTTCACATTCCTTTTCATAGTCCCAAAAGATGCGGTTCCAGTCTTTCCCATCAAATATATTGTATCGACCTGTAGAAAAATAATGAGTGCGCTGATTGGTACTGATGGGATTACAGACAGGAACTAGCCAAATTTCACCATTGAGTTGGGTATCATTGAGAGTAATTAAAAACTCGATTAGCTGGTGAATGACCGCATTGCCAACAATTTCCGCCCCGTGCAAGTTGGCTTGTAAATATGCTTTTTTCCCAGGGTTAGCACCGATAAATTTATAAACTTGAATTGAGAGGCGCTCGCCTGAAGCAAGTTGCTGAATGGGAACTATAGAAAGAGTAGGAATCATCGATAAAATATCTTACATTAATATGCCTTGACGAAGAGAAATCGCGGCTACACAGACGAAACTTGCCTACGCAGGTTTTGATGCTAAAGTCTACGTTAGCTTAGCGTGTGCGTAAACGCATAAAAAGACTTTGTTTGTATAGCCGCGATTACGAACATTACTAGATAATTTACAAACAAATCATGTACCGGGTAAGGTACGCAACCGCTCATCCAAATGGAGGCGATCGCTTAAAGCATGAAGTAATGGCCCATGAGCGCCAAACTCTACTATACTGACCGAACCCACCGGACATCCCAGGCGAAAGCGAAAGCGTCCCACATCAATTCCCAGCAAGCTACATAGCATAATCCGGATAGTAGCTTTGTGTGCAACAATCAAAACATTGCCGTTGCTAAACCGCTGCTTGATTTCTTCAATCACTTGTAACGAACGATGAGCGATCGCTACCGCTAATTCTCCTTCAGTCGGCGGATACCAAGCCGGATCGGCTGTCCAGCGAATATAATCATCGTGATACTCGCGGTCAACTGTTTCTATCGTTTTTCCTTCCCACTTGCCATAGTTAATCTCTTTCAAACCATCCCGCAATTCCATCTGCATCCCCACAGCTTCACACAGCGGTTTTGCAGTTGCTACGGTACGCCGCATCGGACTACAAAAAATAGCATTCCAGGGTAGGGAATGATAAGCAGCAGCAAAAGCTTTTGCCATCTCTAGACCATCTGCTGTCAAATCTGGATCTATGGAACCGCAGAAAACATTATCTCGGCTGCGGTCTGTCTGTCCGTGACGGAGGAAATAAAGCTTTAGACTCAAGGTAATTGCTCTCGCTATTTTCCACGCTAATTTTAGGTGAAATGAGCCAGAAGCGCATTATCTCTTCGATTTCCTAAAGTCCCGATCTGAATCAGCAAAGATAATTACGTTAAATTCTCTGCTACTTTTAGCGTTTCACCACTTCAAAAATGCGGCATCGCTTCCCTGTTCGCGCCTAATTTTTGAATCCTTTTCAAACCAAGTGATAATCTGCTCAGGTGTTAAATCTTCAATAACAACACCGTACTCTTCCGCGATGTGTTTCAATACCCTTAAGGATGAAATAGTTAATCTTGTTATAAATTTTTCATGAGTTTGAAGCAGTGCTGAATCTACCTTCACCGCTTCTTCGTATGTCAAAAATTGTTCTGATGGTTGCTGTGGTTGAGTCATAAATATTTTTAGTTACTGTTCCTTAATTAAATAGCCGCAGCGATGTTCTCCGTTAATAATCCAGTGCGTCCGTTCTACTTTACAATCTTGCAGAGCAGCGGCAAACATTTCTAATTCATGTCCGCAAACGCTGGGGAAAGACGAGGCGACGTGGGAAATGGCACAGTTATGCTCTACCAATATAAATTGAGTATCGTTTTCCTCCAGAGGATACCACTCTGCCATATAACCTTCAGCTTTGCGGAGTTCGACTAATTTGGCAACGCGATCGCGCAAATTTCCCTTACCCAGTCTCACTCGATATTCCATCGCCTTGCGTTCCCAGTGCTTTCGCAACACGGTACTGGCTTGCTCATAACCGAGCGTTTCTGTCAAGGTGTCTAGGAAATCAACGGCAAACTCTCCGTAACGACTGGGGAAGCGATCGCGCCCTTCTTGACTCAGCTCGTAGACGTGCTGCGGGCGTCCCATCGCCGCAGGCACCGATTGATGGACGATTAGCCCTTCTGTCTCCAAATCCTTCAGATGACGCCGAATCGCCTGCGGACTTACCTCAAAGGCGTCAGCCAGCTCCTGAGCCGTGGCTTGACCTGTTTTCAGTAAATGTTGCAAGATGTCCTGTTTGGTGGAAGGCTGCTGAGTAATCGCCATCGTCTTGCGGTAAAATTCCTACTGGACTTTGACAACATCTATGTTGCTAAAGTATTTTAAAATAGAATTAAGTAAAGCAACAAGCCTGTTGTTTTACTATTGTAATTGCAGTTTGACTGGGCGATCTACTCTGGACGCCCATGCCCTGAGCCTGCCATCCTGAGAGATTTGTCCGAAACAAACACGCGAGAACACTTTTTTCTATGACTGCTAGCGTCAAAACCTTAGTCAATCAGCCCTATAAGTACGGCTTTGTCACAGACATTGAGACAGATAGCATTCCTCGCGGTCTCAGTGAGGACGTTGTTCGCCTGATCTCCGCCAAGAAAGAAGAACCGGAGTTCATGCTAGAGTTTCGCCTCAAAGCCTATCGGCAATGGTTGAAAATGACCGAACCAACTTGGCCTCATGTCAAGTATCCGGCTATTGACTACCAGGACATCATCTACTACTCCGCGCCGAAGCAAAAGCCCAAAAAGCTGGGTAGCCTAGATGAAGTCGATCCAACTTTGTTAGAAGCCTACGAGAAGCTAGGGATTTCGCTTTCAGAGCAAAAGCGGTTGTCTAACGTTGCCGTAGATGCCATCTTTGATAGTGTTTCAGTTGCCACAACATTTAAAGAAAAGTTAGCCAAAGACGGCGTGATCTTCTGTTCCATCTCCGAAGCTTTGCGGGAACACCCAGAACTGGTGCAGAAGTACCTCGGCAGCGTTGTGCCAGTAGCCGATAATTACTTCGCCGCCCTCAACTCAGCCGTATTCAGCGATGGTTCCTTCGTCTACATCCCCAAAGGCACCAAATGCCCGATGGAACTCTCCACCTACTTCCGCATCAACAGCGGAGATACGGGGCAGTTCGAGCGCACGCTAATTATTGCCGAAGAAGGCAGCTCTGTGTCATATCTGGAAGGCTGCACAGCACCGATGTTTGACACCAACCAGCTGCACGCGGCTGTGGTGGAACTCGTTGCCCTGGACAACGCTGAAATTAAATACTCCACGGTACAAAACTGGTACCCCGGAGACGAAAACGGCAAAGGCGGTATTTACAACTTTGTCACCAAGCGCGGGCTGTGTCAGGGCGTCAATTCTAAGATTTCTTGGACGCAAGTAGAAACGGGTTCCGCGATTACCTGGAAGTACCCAAGTTGCGTGTTAGTTGGCGATAATTCCGTGGGTGAATTTTACTCCGTTGCGCTCACGAATCATATGCAGCAAGCCGACACCGGAACCAAGATGGTGCATATCGGCAAAAACACTCGCAGCACGATTATTTCCAAGGGAATTTCGGCGGGTAAGTCGGCAAATAGCTATCGTGGTTTGGTGAAAATTGGCCCTAAAGCAAAGGGTGCGAGAAATTATTCTCAGTGCGACTCGATGCTGATTGGCGATAATGCCCAAGCGAATACTTTCCCTTATATCCAGGTGCAGAATAACACCGGGAAAGTGGAGCATGAAGCTTCTACCTCAAAAATTGGGGAAGAACAGCTGTTCTTTTTCTCGCAGCGGGGCATTTCCGCAGAAGATGCTATTTCGATGATGATTAGCGGCTTCTGTAAGGATGTGTTTAATCAGCTGCCGATGGAATTTGCTGTTGAAGCTGATAGGTTGTTGAGCATGAAGTTAGAAGGCAGTGTGGGATAAATGAAACTACAGATAAACACAGATAAACGCCGATAAATTATCCGTGTTATCTGTGTTTATCTATGGTTGAATTTATTTACTCAAAAAGGTAAGGCGGATATTGCCTGCTTTAGGCTGACATAGAATAATAACCGCGAAGACGCTAAGGGCATAAAGGAAGAGAGAGGAAACATGATTATTGAAAATAGTGAGGTGATCCTATCAGTTCGGGATCTCACGGCGAATGTTGATGAAACTCCGATTCTTAAGGGTTTGAATCTAGAAGTAAAGGCGGGAGAAATCCATGCCATTATGGGGCCAAATGGTTCTGGAAAAAGCACCTTTTCTAAGGTTTTGGCTGGACATCCGGCGTATGAGGTGACGGGCGGTGAGGTAATTTTCCGAGGTCAAAATCTTCTAGAAATGGAAGCAGAAGAACGCGCTAGGGCTGGGATATTTTTGGCGTTTCAATATCCTTTGGAAATTCCTGGTGTTAGTAATGTGGATTTCCTCAGAGTTGCCTATAATTCCCGTCGCAAGGCTGAGGGATTAGAGGAATTGGATGCTTTTGATTTTGATGAGTTGGTGCATGAAAAGCTGGATGTGGTAAAGATGAATCCTGCTTTCCTTAGCCGCAGCGTGAATGAAGGTTTTTCTGGTGGTGAGAAGAAGCGGAACGAGATTCTGCAAATGGCACTGCTAGAACCAAAGTTAGCCATTTTAGATGAAACGGATTCAGGGCTAGATATTGACGCGCTGAAGATTGTGGCGGATGGTGTGAATCAGCTGGCAAATGCAGAAAATGCGATGCTAGTGATTACTCACTATCAGCGACTACTGAATTACATCGTGCCAGATTTCGTTCACGTCATGGAAGCCGGACGAATTATTACCAGTGGTGGTAAAGAATTGGCGCTGGAATTGGAATCTCGCGGTTATGAGTGGGTAAGGGAAGAAGAAGCAGCTGAGGTGGGTGCAAAATGACAATTCAAGTAACTTCTATTCCCAATCCAGAAGAAGTTGGGTTAAAGTCTGCTGCGGCTAATCGAGATGCCAAGCTAGTTGAGTTGTTAAACTTGTCTCGCAGTGAAGAATTACAGGTACTCGATCCAGAGATGGTTGGCTGGTTGCAAGAATTACGCGATCGCGCTGCTTCCTGGCTACCTCATCTCAAGTTTCCCACTACCCGCGATGAAGAGTGGCGTGTCACAGACATCTCGCCTCTCTTGAAGTTGTCTTTCCAAGCTGCGAAATCTGCGGATGTACCCCAGTCAGCAATTGAAGGGTTAACTTTAGCAGAAGCAGCCGAAAGTCGTCTAGTTTTCGTTAACGGTGTTTATGCACCCGCGCTGTCATCTGTTGCTAATTTGCCAGATGGGATATTTGCCGGAAATTTAGCCCAACTGCCAATCACTTATCGCACCCGCATCGATAATTATTTCGCCCAGCAAAAGGGGTTTGATGAGGTATTCACCGCCCTGAATACGGCAGGCTTAACTGATGCTGCTGTAGTGTGGGTAGCGAAGAATGTGGTAGTAGAAAAACCGATTCATTTGCTGTTTCTGTCTACTTTTAGCGATCGCCCTACCCTCTCTCAGCCACGCTGTTTGGTCGTCGCGGAACCGAACTCTCAAGTAACTCTGATAGAAGATTATCTGCCAGTCGGCGACTGGTGTGCGGATAAAACTCATCCGTACTTAATCAATACGGTTACAGAGATTTGGGTAGAAGACAATGCTGAAGTTCGCCACAACCGGATTCAACGAGATAGTGGCGCAGCGTTTCATATTGGCAAGAGTGCGATCGCGCAATCCCGCAACAGCCGCTACACTTGCAATGCAGTGAGTTTGGGTGGCAAAATATCGCGCCACAACTTAGAAATTTATCAGTTGGGCGAACAAACTGAAACCACCCTCAATGGTTTAACCATGATTTCTGGGGAACAGATTGGCGATACTCACAGCGCGATTATTCTCAACCATCCCCACAGCACAACTCGTCAATTACAAAAGTGTATTGTGGCTGATAAGGCGCATTCCGTATTTAACGGTAAAGTCTTTGTTGCCAAAGCAGCACAATTGACGGATGCTGGACAATTAAATCGGAACTTGCTGTTGTCGCCCAAAGCAAGAGTCGATACTAAACCCCAACTGGAAATCATTGCCGATAACGTGAAATGTACTCACGGTGCAACAGTAAGTCAGTTGGATGATGATGAAGTCTTTTACTTGCAAAGTCGCGGTTTAGACAAAGCGAGTGCTAACAACTTGTTAGTTGACGCTTTTGCTATAGAAATTATCAACCAGATTCCCATCGCTTCTTTGCAAACAAGTCTCTCTCGATGTGTCGCTTGTAGAACAGTCGAATAGTGTGGAATAGGTAAGAGGTAATGGGTAATGGAATTTTGAAGAAATAACTTTTACCAGTTACCAATTACCAGTTACCAGTTACCAATTATCAATTACCCATTACTAATTACCAATGACTCTTACCAAAGACAGAACACTAGCCGATAAAGTCCGTGCAGATTTTCCAATTCTGCACCAAGAAGTCAATGGTAAACCCCTAGTTTATCTAGACAACGCTGCCACATCCCAAAAACCTCTGGCGGTACTAAATGCAATTCGGGATTACTACGAGCAGTATAATTCCAACGTACATCGGGGCGTTCATACCCTCAGCGCCAAAGCTACAGACGCTTATGAAGGCGCAAGGGATAAAGTTGCTGCTTTTGTAAATGCTGCTTCGCGTCAAGAAATTATCTACAGCCGCAACGCCAGCGAAGCGATTAACTTAGTCGCCTATAGCTGGGGAATGAACAATTTGCAGCGAGGGGATGAAATCATCCTCTCCGTAATGGAACACCATAGCAATCTAATTCCCTGGCAGTTCGTGGCTCAAAAAACAGGCGCGGTCCTGAAATTTGTAGAACTAACACCAGACGGAATTTTTGATTTAGAACACTTCAAATCTCTAATTTCAGACAAAACTAAACTGGTTAGCACCGTTTACGTCTCTAACACATTGGGATGTATTAATCCGGTTAAATCGATAACCGAAATCGCTCACAAATACGGTGCCAAAGTGTTAATTGACGCTTGCCAAGCTGCACCTCACATGGTGTTAGACGTGCAAGCCGTAGATTGCGATTGGCTAGTCGCCTCCGGTCACAAAATGTGCGCCCCGACTGGGATTGGCTTCCTCTACGGTAAGCTAGACCTACTGCGTTCCATGCCTCCCTTCTTAGGCGGTGGCGAGATGATTGCTGATGTATTTCTCGACCATGCTACTTATGCAGATTTGCCGCATAAGTTTGAAGCCGGAACGCCATCAATTGGAGAAGCGATCGCGCTTGGTGCAGCGGTAGATTATCTTAGTGCCATTGGTATGCACAATATCCATACCTACGAAGCCGAATTAACAGCTTATCTCTTCCAACAGTTGCAGCAAATCCCAGAAATCAAAACTTATGGGCCACAACCCACCAGCACTGGAGAAGGTAGAGCCGCACTCGCTGCATTCACCGCTGGAGATGTCCACCCTCACGACTTGTCCACTATTTTAGATCAAGCTGGCATCGCCATTCGCGCCGGACACCACTGCACTCAACCTCTACACCGTTACCTAAAAGTACAATCTACTGCACGGGCAAGTTTGTATTTCTACAACACCCGCGAAGAGATTGATCTTTTCATCGCATCTTTAAAAGAAGCTGTCGAATTTTTTGGCAGTATTTTCGGCTAAGTCAACTTAAGCCCTGGCGAATGTAATTCGCGGCTACACAAACTAAGTCCGCCTGTGCGGACTTACAAAACTCAAAGTTTTGAAACCTGAGTAAGCAGGTTTTTTCTGTGTAGCTGCGGTTTCAACCGCCCCTTCAAGTGTAATGCTAGAAAATTGAGTAATTCAAAGTATGATTACCACCTCTATTCCAGCAGAACAAAGAACCGTGCTACCCAACATTAGCTGGGAAACTTTAGAAGCGTTGCTGATAGAAACAGGTGAGGATAGAGGCTGGCGGTTTGCTTATGACGGAAGCACTCTAGAACTTATGACCCCGCTTTTTGAACATGAAAACCCCAAAATACAATTTGACCGCTTAATCTTCGCCTTAGCTGAAGAATTACAAATAGAAATTAAAAGCGCTGGTTCTACTACTTTGAAACGACAAATAGCAAATCGAGGCATAGAACCAGATAATTGTTACTATATCCAAAACGAACTAGCGGTACGAGGTAAGCAAAAACTCGATTTAGAAACAGATCCGCCGCCAGATTTAGCAGTTGAAATTGATATTACCAGCAGTTCTGTTAACAAGTTTGATATTTACTCAGCGCTGGGTGTCCCTGAACTTTGGAGATATAACGGACGAGTTTTAAAATTCTATCAGCTAAAAGAAGGGAAATATATTGAGTGCAAATTAAGCATTGCCTTTCCCCTAATATCGGTAACTGAAATCAGCAAGTTTATCGAACAAAGTAAAACTATTGGAGAAATTGCCTTGCTGAAATCATTTCGAGCTTGGGTGAAAAATAAGATAGGAAATTAAGTAAAAAATACTACTGACACCACTGCACTTGAGAGTTACACTTATATTTATAAAGTTGAATTTACAGAAATAGAGAATTAAAATAATTAGAAAAATTTTATATGAATGTAAAAAATCTGGGACGAAAATTTGCATCTATATTATTACTATTACTCTTAATTGTTGGCTTATTTACAAAGAATTGGATAATTTGCAGTGTGTTTTTTGTAGGTTGTTTTATATACCGTAAAATTTATCCAGAAACAGAAGAAGAACAAGAACAGCGTATAAAGGAAAATCAGCGTCGAGAAGAACAACGTCGTATAGATGAATGGACTAGAAGTGAAGAACAGCGTAAAAAGGAAGAACAGAGTGCTAAGATTGCTTGGGGTACTACTAAAGTAACATGGAATACTATAGATAATCTGTTGAATAAAGATTACGTTAAAGGCTACAGATAAAGGCTACAGACGTAAGGATGAAACTTACGTTAGAGGTCACTATAAAGCTAAGAAAAAGTAGTTTTAACATTAAAGAGGGAAATATGTTTCAGTGCAAAGTTTCGCTTGTAGCTCCGATAAATCTTAATGTAGAGGCAGACTTTTTCTCAGTAACGATTGCTGAGTATGATTACGATCCTGGTTTGCAAGTCGGGGACGAAGTTTTAGCGAATTTTGAACAAGATAGTCAGGAATGGGAATTTGTAACATTAGTTACAAGAAGACAGAACCAAGTTATATCTAAGAAAAATTCTCAAAGTATTTTTAGACTTCATATTGATCTTGAGGCAAAGGATAGAGAAAAACTTGTAAAGTGGGCTGAAGGCATCAAGATTAAAATTTGAAGTTTTATTCTCAGTGGAAATGCACGATCCCATTCCCCAACCACAACACCAGTAAGAGCGATCGCATTCTCCAACTCCCCAGAACATAAATTAAGCGCGATCGCTTCTTAGTTTCAGACTAGAGGGTGATTACAGCTTCCTCCTGCACTTGACACAATCGCTACAAAGGGCTAGCAGGTCTGGTGGAGCGAAGGGAAGGGGAATGGTTATTAAATCTTGGATGGTGATTGGGGGCGTGACTCTTTTAGTAGCGATGGGGAGTAACATCATTACGCCAAATGATGTTAAGTGGTTCAAACGCCTGCAACGACCGAGGTGGTTAACGTTTGAGCCATTAATTCCACTCATCTGGACAGTCGTTTTTATTTGCGGTGCTTGGTCGGCTTATATTGTCTGGGAACGCACCAAAAATTGGGGACTAATGGCGTTCTATCTTTTAGTAGAAATTGCAATTGTCGCCTACAACCCTATGATGCTGAGGTTACGCAGTCTCAAAGTTGGCACAATTATTGGTGCAATTGGTTCCGTTTTAGGTTTAATTCTGGCACTAACAGTCTTGCCGATTTCCGGTTGGGCGTCTCTATTGCTAGTTCCCTATGTGTTGTGGAGTCCAGTTGGAACTTTTACCACCTGGAAAATGATGAAGCTTAATCCTGACGATGCTTAGAGACGCGGACGACGCCTCCTGACCGCTTCTTGCTAGGTTGAGATGAGTGGTACCAGCGCAAGAGTTTAACTTCTGTCGAAGCGAGGACACCCTGGGGCTAAGGCGGCGTAAAGCAGCTTACGGGGAAACACTTAATCCTTTCTTCTGGCTTGTCTTCCCCGCTAACGGAGGATATAGGACGGTAAGGGGAGAGAGAAATCCTGCTTTCCCCGTTAACGAGGCGTTTAAGGTGAAAGCAGTACCTGTTCGTAACGAGATCCGGCGCTTTCCCAGGTGTATTCTGTTTCGATGAGCGATCGCGCATTTTTCGATAACTGCTCTCTGAGATCCGCATCTTCAAACAACTTAGCGATCGCATTCACATACTCTTCCACCCGATTAGCGCGTAACGCGCGTAACGGCACGCTTTCCCCGTCCACTGCTAATCCTTCCAAACCGCGATCGCTTCCCACAACGGGCACTCCAGCTGCCATTGCCTCCAGCGTTTTATTTTTGATCCCAAATCCTGTCCGCATCGGCACCACGCAGACGCAAGACTTGTGCAAATACTCTGCCATTGAAGGTACGCGCCCCGTAACCGTAATCCCAGGACGCTTCCCTAAATCTACAACTTCCGTTCCAGGACGAGCGCCCACCAATTCCAGCGTCGCATCCGGATATCGCTTCTGAACCTCCGGGAATACCTCCAAACTAAAAAAGCGCACCGCATCTATATTCGGCGTGTTGTCCATCGCCCCAACAAAAATTAATCGGTGTCCCCCCGGATCGGCGGAACGCATGGGAAACTGAGTAAAATCTACCCCATTCGGAATCACCTGAATTTGGGCGTTGGGATTAAATTCCTGAATTTGTTGCTTATCTTCCTCCGTCGTCACCACAATTGCCGAAAATTTAGAACAGTAGCGCTGCTCATAGCGGCGCAACAGCGGCAAATTCAGCTTGTCTCGTAATGGCTTCTCAGAGGTCCCCGTTTCTAGCTGGTTCTTACACGTCCCGTAGACAGAACTATGGATATTCACCAACGTCCGCAGCGCCGGGGTTTTCCCATCCTTGCGCCGCCACTCAGGGCGCACATAGATTTCATTCACGCAATGTTCGCAAGTAATCGCCTCAAACTTGCCAGCAGCGACTGCTTCATCCACCCATTTCTGAATCTCTGGCGAGTAGAGAGACAGCACGCTGGGGGGTGTTCCCTCCTGCAAAAACGTACTGAAGCGCCGCAGTTTCCCCAGCACGCCTCCTTGAGAATTTTCCCGTGGACGAGAAAAAACCACCAACTCGTCCACCCACTCTTGTAGTCCTTTTATTTCTTCGTCCGTAACATCTCCACTGCGCTGCGTAATTAGAGTAATTGCATGGCTAGACTTGAGATACTTGAGTAAATTAAACGTCCTTACTTGCGTTCCCCCCCGTGTTGGCGGATAGGGAAAGGTGGAAGAGAGCATTAAAATCTTCATCGTAGACTGAGCGTTTGGTTAGATTTTACGGAGAGGGATAATATCGATACTATAGACTTTCGCCTCATACTAGACTTGCCAGAGCGTGTCTCTACTGCGTAAAAATAATCAGTAACAACTTCAGCTTATGCCCAAAGTTAGCATTTCCATCCCTACCTACAATCGAGCTAATTTGTTGCCTTATGCAGTAAATAGCGTACTGGCTCAAACTTATACAGATTTTGAACTAATCATCTGTGACGATGGTTCTACTGATGACACCCCAGCAGTAGTGAGTCAATGGAACGATCCGAGAATTCGCTATATCCGGCATCCGGTTAATATTAAGCGCAGCCGAAATATGCGTTCTGGTTTTGATGCCGCTGGTGGAACTTATTTTATTAAATTTGACGATGATGATGCATTAACGCCTGAATTTTTAGAAAAAACGGTAGCTGTTTTAGACGCTAATCCAACCATAGATTTTGTTTGTACAAACCACTGGATTATAGATGCCAGAGGGGAAAGAAATGAATCAGCTACTTTAGAAAATTCTGCTAAGTGGGGGAAGGACAAACTCAACGAGGGAATGATTCCGGATTTAATTACGGAAACTTTCCAAAAACAAAGCTTACAGGTTGGTTCTACGCTCTTTCGGATGGAGTGTTTGAAAGAAGTTGATTATATGCGCCCGGAAGCAGATGGTTGTGAGGATTTTGATTTACTGGTGAGGTTAGCGATCGCAGGCAAGAATGGATACTTCCTACCAGAATTTTTGATGGAATATCGAATGCATGGCGGTCAAACCAGCCTAAAACAAAATATTCACTTTTTGAAAGCAAAATCTTTCTGTCTAAATAGTTACAAATTCCCGGAAGAACAATTAGAAAAAGCCCGATTAAATAAACTTGCCGGAACCCGGAAGGCACTGGGTTTAAGGCTGATTGAAAATGGCGAAACTTCAGAAGGACGCCAACTCCTGCAAGAATCTAGCCAAATTTTGGGAAGTTCGCGGCAAGCAAAATTAGGGATTGTGCTGTCTTATTTGCCTACCAGCTTGCGACAATTCGCTCTTCAAACTTTTCGTCGAATCCGTCCCAAAGATTACGCCGAGCAAGTTCGAGAAGCGGCTAATTGATGAAAAAGTAAATTAGAGCGATCGCTATTAGCCGTTAACTGCAAGGCGCTACGTTTATAATGCGTTGCGCTAAGTGAATTAATGAGGTTATTTACTTTTGACTGGCATCGGCTTTTTGAAGAGCTGCAATGAGTTGCTCTTTTTTCATCTTTGAACGTCCCTCTATGTTCCGTTCTGCCGCGATCGCTTTTAGCTCCGGAACTGGCATTCCAGCGTAGTCCGGTTTTTTAGTTGGAGGTGTATCATCTCCCGCAGTTCCTACTTTTCCTTGGTGATTCAGGATTGGTTCAATTTTCCGAACAAATTCATCAATATGTTCGCCGATCCTGTTGCTAATCATTTGAATTTTTCTATCTATTAAACTTTCAATTTCAGGCAATAAACTTTCAAGCTGTATTGCCTTATTTGAGGATTTAACTGTATTTAAAGCCTGTGTGTCAGCAGCTTGGGATTCATTATTAAAAGATTCTCGATTTCTCAGGGCTTTAACCTGATCCATGAGAACTTCCTCATTTTCTGATTCAATAATGAAAGCTCCAATCATTTCTCCTTTACGAGGATCTATCTCACGAGCCTTAACAGCGGCGTAGTATTCAAAGTGTCCGTTAACTACCTCATAAGATTCCAAGCTGGTTCTGCGAATAACTGGGGGATTAATAATACCTTCAGCTTTTAAAATTAACTCAGCAGTCCGCTTTAACTCATCCTCTAAAAATTCTGAACGGAGAACATTAGAGTTTATTTTTTTAACTGCTACAAGCGAAATAGATAATTTCATGCAGTTAGTCCTATTTCTCGCAAAACTTCTCTGGCTAGTAAATCGAATTCCTGAGCGGAGGTAGAATCCGGCTTGAAATCAATCACCGATATTGGATCTGGTATTTCCCTGTTACCTACAATCTGCATTCTTTCGGTACATTTTGCCAGTTCCTCTCTTTCATAAATAACGTTTTCCATTACTTTCAAATCGTAGCGCTTGGGAATCACTTCTAAGCGTTTTGGTAAGGTATATTGCACAAATCTGGAATTGGTAGATATTTTACAAGGAAGAACACCTAAGATTTCAATGGGTGGTTTATTGAGAAATTTCCTATACCCATTAATTGTTTTAACAAAATCTTTGACGTTTACTAAACCTTGATTAGCAAACGGTTTTAGATCTGAAGGAATAATTAGATAGTCAGCTGTAATTAAGGCAATTCTGGCATAAAGGTTTAAAGATGGTGGCGTATCAATAATTACAACATCATATTGATCTTCTACTGCTTTTAGTTTTTGCAAAAGCATTATTTTACTAGAATCTTGTTGATTTAGCTCGGTTTCGTATGACATTAAACTGATGTGGGAAGGCAACACATCAATTTCCGGGTTACTATACTGAGATTTCTTAGCAACTTCGTTTATAGGATAAAACTCTTCTGACTGTAATAGATGACGAACATTGCAATCTTTTAGCTCATCTAGTTCTTCATCATCAAATTTTGCTAAACCTGCGGCAAAGGTAGTGTTAGCTTGACTATCTAAGTCAACAATCAGGACTTTTTTGCCTTTCTTTCTGATAGCAGCGGCTAGGTTAACAACGGTTGTTGTTTTGCCTACGCCGCCTTTGTTGTGGTAAACCGCAATTGTTTTCACAGTATGTTGCCTTTCTTGTTGAATAATTGGTGTGGATCTGAGTTGAGAATTAATTAATTCAGGTTGTAATGTTTTTTCCTCTACCAAAGATTCATTTTGAGCGTTTTCAAGATTAATTTTGATATTGGTTGGATCTTCAGTAGTTTTTTCGTTTAAGTTATTTCTACCAATAATAGTTTTTATATTGTCTATTTTAGAGCTAATCTCTCTGCCAGAACAGTGGAAAACTAGCTGAATATTATCCTGATTTTTTTTGTAAATTCTAAGTTCCTTGCCATTCGTTAACAATCCATATTCTACATTCAAACTCATTAAGTAGCGCTTAAGTCTGCCAGTATGTCTATTTAAGTTTTGATCGGGATGCTTTGCTTCCATTACAACGCTTAATGGCGAGTTGTCATCCAACACAAATGGGATGACTTGCGCTGCAAATGCCAAAAAGTCTAATCGAATACTGCCAACGGCAATCTCTTGATGCCAAGTTTCTGGAGTATATCCTAGCTGTGGCAGCAGATATTGAACGATGAGTTTACTTTCTACTTCACTCTCATTTCGGCAAAGCTCAGGGTTGAAGTTCAATTGTGTTCTTCCTCTCCACGGCACTCATTGAAACCTTAAACCTATCTGATTGTCCTCAGAGCGAGGTTTTTCGTATTAGGGTATTGACCGCTTCTTAAGGACATGGGTCAAGTTCCTTTTAAAGTTTAGCGTCTGCTCAACTGGCAGTGGCAAAAGTGAGTTGGATGCGATCGCTCTGTATGTATGCTGCTATCCGAAGAAACGATCGCATCCTTGCACTAAACAACAAATTAACCCCGTTTCAATAGCCCAGAGAAGCTATTCTTCAGCTTATCGATCGTTGCTTGAATCGCGTTCGGGACAGATGGCTGAGGAGGAACGGCAACTTGGATTGGCTCATCTGCATATTCAGAACCCTTGAGGCGGTAGCCGTATTCCAAATTGTTCTGGTTCTTGCGGAGGACGGGAAACAGACGGAAGGCTCCTTGGCGTAAGTCTTCCTGAGTGTCGAAGATGGCTTGATTAATTTTGCTGGTGCGATTCACCGCCAGGGAACCGACTGGAAACCAGTTTTTTTTACCTTGGATGCGAATGTAAATATTGAATTCTGGTACTCCGTCCCCCTTCATCTTGTCGTACTGCTTGGAGGCTTCGGCGCGTTTGGCGGAGTTTTTGGGAGTTTTTTTGCTTTTTTGAACTTTGCCAAATCCACTATTAGTTGTCATAGATATTGATTGCTCTTTTGCTTTATTTATAAAAGTTTACATAATTTTCAGAAATCTGGGATAGTTGATTTCAGCGCAAGTTCTGGGCAAACGCTGTAGGGTAAGAGAAGCGATCGCACGTGCCATCGCTATTCTGGAGAGATTCCGCTTTGATTGGCGATATCCGTGACGAACGGAACACCGCGATCCCAAATCGTCGCAACTCTCATATCGCGCTATTGCCTTACGACGGCGAATCCAAGATTATTATTAAGGCTGTAACAGTTGACCAGGGATTGAGTGACTGCGATTCGCTTTGTATTTAGCGGGGCGTAGGCTTGAGAGGAGCTAACAAATGGGATATGTAATTGCAACGGTAAACATGAAAGGCGGCGTCGGTAAGACGACTCTCAGTGTCAACTTGGCGACTTGTTTAGCCAAACATCATGGGAAACGGGTTCTAGTCGTCGATTTAGACACGCAAATCAGTGCTACGCTCAGCCTGATGTCCCCACAGGACTTTGGAAAGAGCCGGAAAGAGAAACGCACGTTGAGACAGCTGGTTTATAAAGCAGTTAAACCCGATCTTCCAACCAATCTTTCAATCCAAGATATTATTCAGCCTTACGTTTGCACAGTTAAAGGGCTGGATTTATTGCCGGGGGATATCGATCTCTACGATGAATTTTTAGTGTCTGAGATGCTCCATGAAAGAGCGCTAAGGGATGGCAATAGTAATTTCATTCAAGTTTGGAATGAGTTTGAAAAGCAATTAGTCAGAGGGATTTTACAGCCGATAATTAAAGATTACGACTTCATTATTCTGGACTGCGCTCCTGGCTACAATCTTTTGACTCGTAGTGGGATTGTCGCTAGTAATTTCTACTTGCTGCCAGCTAGACCAGAACCTTTATCCGTTGTAGGAATTCAACTGCTAGAAAGACGGATTAATAAGCTCAAAGAAAGTCATAATTTGGATGGCTTACTCAATCTCCGCCTGATGGGAATTGTCTTTATTATGTCAGGGAACATTCTGAGTGGAAGATATTACCAGCAAGTGATGCAGCGAGTTACTGAAGATTTTACCCCGGCTCAAATTTTCAAAACCCGCATTCCAATGGATGTAAATGTCTCTAAGGCAGTTGATAGTTTTACCCCGGTGAGTCTCAACAACCCCAATTCATCTGGCTCTAAAGCATTCCTTAAGTTAACGCAAGAGTTTTTACAGAAGTTACAAGTTTCTGGTGGTATCTACCAGGCTCCAGAAGCCAAGGTGAACTTAGCCAACCTCGATTGAAGATTCGTAATGAGCGGTTAACGGTTGATTGATTAACCTCCGATTTCTTTGGTAGGGGCTTTTTCTGCGCCATGCCCCTACTTAATCCACGTTCCGAAGGTTCCTATCGCCCTAGGATTCTCCGCTACGGACTTGTATGGGTTTCGTAGATGCGACGCTCGTATCCTTCATACCCGCGATTCCCACTTAACTTTGTTTCATAATCTGAATAGTAGCTCTCTCCAACAACATGAATTTTGGTTTCATTTACTGGTGCTTCTGGAGATGCCTGCTAAAGTAAAAATATGAAGCTAAACAGCTTCCCTGACAGATTCTACAGCGCGGTTCACATACGACTTGAGAGGTAAAAACGCTGTTTCATCTAACATCTGTCTCATCCAACAACAGCAGCACTCATCCAGAAGGCTGATATTTCCTAAGCTAGTGACTAGGGAGCGATGCAACTAAACTTTGTAAGTTAGTGCAACTCCACGTCGAATTGCCCATAAGAGGAAATCACTTAGCGAGTCTGGTTGGAGTGCTGTTGTTGTTTTAAAGATTTAAATTGAATGAATCAGGTATTTCCGAGCCAGGAAGCAATTCAAAAGTAATGCGATCGCTTGCAACAAAATGTCTGTAGCAGGCAAATTATAAATTTTGCCTGCGTTTGTGTACTCAAGCGTCGTAAATTGTTTCGTCTTCCTTACGCCACGCCGGCTCGACAATGCAGATAAACACCAACGGTTCAGTTCCGCAACTGTGAATAAATTGCTTGGCATTCGGCGGAATATAAACCATATCTCCAGGTTCTACCAACTGGGTTTCATCATCAATGTGCATCTCACCAGCACCGCTAAGGATGTAGTAAACCTCGGAAGTTGTTAGCGAGTGCGGCGTCGAAGTTTGTCCCACCGGCAGAATCGCGTGAGCCAAGCTGTAACGCAATTCTACCGGCTGTTTATCTGGATGCAATAACTCCCTCAACTGAGTGGCATCACCGGCAATAAATTCTTCGCAGTCATGGAGCTTTTGAATTAGCATTCTCGATTCAGAGAGTAAAAAAACACCCGCAGTAATCTTACCCAAAAATTACGGGTTTAAAGCCCCGTCCTTCTAGGGCGATTTTTCTGTGTTTATAGCAATAAGTTGCTATAAACACAGTAGGATATTCCCATGATTGTATTAGAGTTCAAGTTAAAAGGTAGACATGAGCAGTATCGGATCATTGACGACATGATCCGAACCGCGCAGTTTATCCGCAACAAAGCACCCGGTACTGGATGGACAATCAAGGAATTAAGCTCTCTGACCTCTACAAACAATGTGCTGTATTAGCTAAAGAGTTTGATTGGGCAGGCAAGCTTAACTCAATGGCGCGTCAAGCCTCGGCTGAACGCGCCCTGATTGCAATTCAACGTTTCTTTGCTAATTGCAAAGCGAACTCGCCTGGGAAGAAAGGATTCCCGCAGTTCAAGAAGTGTACTCGCTCTGTAGAGTACAAGACTAGCGGGTGGAAGCTTTCTTCCGATAAGAGACACTTGACTTTCACGGATGGCTTTAAAGCTGGAACGTTTAAGTTAGTCGGCTCTCGCGACCTATATTTCTACGCTTCCGAAGAGATTAAGCGAGTGCGGGTAATCCGTCGCGCTGACGGCTACTACAGCCAGTTCTGCATCAATGTAGAACGAGTAGAAGAAATCGTTCCTACGGGCAAAGCGGTTGGGCTGGATGTGGGATTAGCCCATTTCTACACCGACAGCACAGGAGAAACTGTTCCAAACCCTTGCCATCTTCAAAAAAGCGAGAAAGCCCTGAAGCGCTTGCAACGAAGAGTTTTTAAGAAAAAGAAAGGATCAGCCAACCGCCGGAAAGCCATTAATCGGCTAGGAAGAAAACACCTAAAAGTCAGTAGACAGCGTAAAGACTTCGCCGTAAAAACGGCGTTGTGCGTGGTGAAATCTAGCGATTTCGTAGCCTACGAAGACTTGCAGGTGAAGAATATGGTGAAAAACCACAAGCTTGCCAAAAGCATTAGTGATGCAGCTTGGTCACAGTTCGCCCAATGGTTGCAGTATTTAGGGAAGGTGTACGGAAAAACAGTAGTTGCTGTTGCTCCTCAATATACATCCCAAGATTGTTCTAACTGCGGTGCGACAGTTAAAAAGTCGCTATCAGTCAGGACTCATGTATGTGGCTGTGGAACTGTATTAGACCGCGACCACAACGCCGCACTAAACATTTTGGCTAAAGCTTTAAGGCAAACAGGTATTGATTTAAATACGGCGGGGCACGCCGGAATTAACGCTTTCGGACAGACCGATCTCTACTCGCGGGTGGTGACATCAACGAGCAAATCGACTGGTTGAAGAAAGAATCTCGCGCGTTTACGCCGAGCAGTGTCAAATTGTGTCCTGAGAATGGAACGAAAAACCCGGAATTGGACGATAGTCAGAGCAGTTAATCGCTTCTTCAGTCTGGGCAATACTGGGTTGCACGGTACACTTGAGCCGGTAATCGCCGGTAAAATATCGGCAATTGGTACAGGGTACGCTGTGCATTTGCTTCGCTTTGGTAAAACTCGCGGAGATCGTACTAAATAAACTCCAGCCAATCAAAAGGAGCAACATCCACGCACACAAAAAGCATAGAGGTACTAAAACTGGCTGGATTGCATGAACCAGAACGTATAAAAGTTGAAACACAGGCTATTTTTTGAGGAGGAGTGAACAGAGCTACTTAAACAAAATTACTTCACTTCCTCAGAGTTCGCCTCATAATTAGGGCTTAGTTGTAAATTTTTGTAAAGCTTAGTTTGCCTTGTAGAAGTGGCACTACTTTGTGCCTAGATAATTTGTGCCTACATAAATTGATAGATAGACAGTTGCAGAGCAGAAAGTTAGAATACAACTTCCTACCCAGAAAGTAATTATCCTGATTAAGGGGTCTTAAGCTCTTTTGTGGTGTAAGGGGTTGTGCATTTACTGCGACGGACCAGAAAGATCGCTGGCAACCGGAACGGCAAGCGAAACAAGGCTGGAAAGCAAAACGTTCTGCCGCCGGGAAAGGCGAAGGCGAAGCACTTCTACGCAGAATCTACGCAGAATTGAAAGACTGCTCTAGGTTTTTGCGCGATCGCTTCGCTTATATAGCTGCTGCCACGCTGTTACGGTATGCACCCATGCTTATCCCTTCATCTAGCAACGACAGCACCACCTTCCCCCTAGAACTCGCCCTCTGTAGGTCAAAGCTTGAGAGCGAGCCTTCCGCGCGCTATGTGGCTGGGGAAAACGCTCTGATATCCTATGGCCTTTCAACCAAGAAAAGCTATGACTTAGGCACTCAAGGCGCATCGCTCATGCCTTTGCGAGAGCGAGACGTGACAGCACTGGCAGTGCTATTTGAACGAGATGACAGTGAGGAAATTGAAGCAGATATTAACCACAACCTCATCTGGCTGTGGCCTGAACCTTGCTGGGATGACGAAGATCCCTTTGATTTTTTGGGCGATTATCTTCACAAATAGCGATTAGTTACGAGTGATTAGCCCTTAGCCATGAATATGTTGCCAAAGACTAATGACTCATGACCCATAACGGCTAAAAGGGGATGTCGTCGATATCTCCTTGAGGCGGTGGGGTGGAACGGCTGCCCGTTCGGGAGGGAACGCGACTGGGCGGTGTTTCCTCTGTTGGGAAGTCTCCAGACATTCCCCCATCGCTGTCATCAGCGGGTGCGGAAGTAGGACGACGCGACCCCATTGGAACGACATTGCTGGGAGGAGTCGATTCGGCTACCGAAGTGTCAAAATCTGTATCGATTGCCACTTTGTGAATCCGGGAAACCGTCAACTCGGCGCGTTTTTCTTTAAAACCTTCTTGCCGGTCAATGGTGTTCATCGTCAGGCGACCTTCAAGGATAACGCGATCGCCCTTCTTGAAACTTCCCTGAATTTCTTGCGCTAAATTGCCCCAGCCGACGACCTTCACCGTTGCCGGGGGGTCTTCCGCCCGCAGTCCAGGAAACTGTACCATCATCTCCGTAACCGCCGTTTGGGTATCCGGCGTGTAACGAAGTTGCGGTTCCCTGATAATCTCCGCCATTAAAATGCAGCTGTTCATAACTCCAAGATCCTCGCGCTGAACCGAGCGGCCTCATTCATAATAGAACAAATGTACCAAAGAAGACCCAAAAATGGGTATGGTGACGGGGAACTTGGTTATTCGCAATTAGCCATTCGTCATCAGCGAATAACCAAGGATGAAGGAGCGATCGCTCTTCACCGATTACCGATTACCTAACACCCTACACCAATTGCAATTTAACTTCCTCCACACCTTCCTCTTGGTCAACAAACGATTGAACCCGACCGCGATACTCCCGTAAGGTTTCATCAACCCAATCCCGGTCATTACTATTGGCGAAGATATGCACCAGCGGCTCACCCGCATCCGGCAACACTAGTACCCAGCTATCATCCTGGTAGTTGCAAATCTTCACTCCATCCACTAATTCCAGATGTTCGGCTGGGTGGGTTTCTACTAAATGGCGCATCAAGGCTCCTTTTGCCGTCCAGGGGCAGCGCACCGTGTAACTCTTGTGGTAAACGCGGGGGAGATCGGCGCGGATTGCCGCCAGATTTCGCTCTTGCATCGTCAGCATCTCCATCATCTTGGCAATGCAGAACATGGCATCAAACCCCGGATGCAGCTGTGGAAAAATAAAGCCCATTTCCCCACTGCCACCCAGTACCACATTTGGATTCGCTTGAGACGCTTCCATCAACGCCGTGGGATTTGCCTTCGTGCGAATCACCTTAGCATCGTGGCGACGAGCAATCTGTTCTACCGCACTGCTGCTATGCACCGGCACCACCACCGTTCCTCTGGGATGTGCGGTGAGAATCATGTTAACCATCAGCGCTGTCAACATTTCACCGCGAATCGGCGTACCCGATTCATCCACCAAAATTAACTGTTCTCCGTTTGCTGATACCTGGACGCCAAAATTTGCTTTTAGCGCTTCTACCACATGACCCAGCTGATTAAGCAACGCTTCTCGTTCTGCCGCAGCCAGTCCGGTTTGATTCAAGCTAGCATTCAGTACCACAGCATCGCAGCCAAATTTTGCCAACAGTTGCGGCAGGATGGCTCCTGAAACTGCATAAACGTAGTCAATGACTACCTTCGAGCCTGAATTACGAATTGCCCCCGTATTTAGATGGTTCTCAAACGCCGTGCTGTAAACATCTAGCACCTGGCTGGGGTAGGCGACATTTCCAGTTTCTTGAATCTGGACTCGCCGCAAGTCTTCCTTAAAATAAGCTCCCTCAATTTTTTTCTCTTGGGATTTCGAGATATTGATGCCCTTACGATCGAAAAATTCGATCAAAATGTGGTCGGGTCGATCTGGATGCACCCGCACATGGATACCCCCGGCCACCGAGTAAGTGGGAATAACCGTGCGGGAAATTGGGATTGCAGTTGCTTCCAGGTTTTGGACGTGGATGCCCACCGACATCAAACCAGCAATCAAAGCGCGACTGACCATGCGGGAAATATTCCGCTGGTCGCGGGAGATGGTGATCTGGGAACCGGGCTTTAATGTGGAACCGTAAGCTGCACCCAGTTTGACAGCAAATTCTGGAGTGATGTCGATATTCGCTAACCCACTCACACCGCGTTGCCCAAACAAATTGCGATGAGCCGTGTGACCCCAAATCAAGTTAATGTTTAATGTCGCGCCCGATTCAATTTGTTTGCTAGGCCAAACACGTACTTGGGGCGAAACTTGTGCTTCTTCCCCAACGGTAGAGAGCGAACCCACGACGGCTCCTTCCAAAACGTGCGATCGCCTATCGACTCTGGTACCACGACCAATTACGCAAGCCCGCAGATGCGCTTCCTCGCCAATAATCGCTCCATTCCAGACAATCGGACGCTTCAAGTTTGCGTCAGCTCCAATCGTCACGTTGTCGCCAATTGAGGTTCCTGGTTCGATATGCACTCGTGCCCCAATCCGGCAGTTATTCCCGATCAGTGCAGGCGCTTCAATTTTGGCTGAGGGGTCGATATGAGTGTTCTGACCTATCCACAGTCCGGGTGACACTTGCTCGTAAGCAAAGTCTAATTTAACTTTTTGATGTAAGCCATCATATTGAGACTCTCGGTAAGCATCTAAATGACCTACATCGCACCAATATCCTTGGGCAACGTAGCCGTACATCGGCTCGTCTTGTTCCAATAGCAATGGGAATAAGTCTTTCGAGAAGTCAGATTCTTGATTGCTGGGGAGGTATTGCAGGACTTCTGGTTCCAGAATGTAGGTGCCGGTGTTGACAGTATCGGAGAAAATTTCGCTAGAAGAAGGCTTTTCTAAAAACCGACGAATTCTCTGTTTTTCATCTGTAATTACTACGCCAAATTCAATCGGGTTGGGAACTTGGGTTAAAATCAGGGTTGCTTTTGACTTCTGTTTTTTGTGAAATTCAATTGCCTGTGTTAAATCAAAATCAGTAATGCTGTCGCCGCTAATGACTAAAAAGGTTTCATCTAGTAACTCAGCAATGTTCTTGACGCAACCAGCCGTACCTAAAGGCTGGTCTTCTTCAATCGCATAGGTGATCTGCACTCCAAAGTCGCTGCCGTCCTGGAAGTAGTCTCGCATGACATCAGGGAGATAGTGCAGAGTGGCAATAACCTCTGTAATCTGATGCCGCTTGAGCAGATTGATAATGTGTTCTGCAATCGGTCGATTCAGAATCGGCACCATCGGTTTGGGAAGATCGCACGTCAGCGGTCTCAGCCGCGTTCCCGAACCGCCAGCCATCAGCACTGCTCGCATAAGTCCTCCTGATTCTTTGTTATGGTACGGGCGTGACCTTGATGATTTAAGTTGACCTAAGTCTTGTCTTTTAGTCTCCTATACCCTTGAAATTTAAGGTATCCCTCATAAGATTAGAGTGCAGCCTTGACTCTGGGCAAATCCTTTGAGGCTTTCATTTTAAAGCAGATGTTAAATTTAGCGGCGACTCCCTAATTATCTCGTTGATTGCTGGTATCTGCTGGCTCCTCAATCCAGAAAATTGCTTTTGTTACATCTTGAGGGTGCAGCTACAACTCAACCTCGGATAGGTTAGAACTGAATCAATGCTACTTTGCCGTGTAGCCGGAATCAATTGCGTAGTCTAGCTTACACTTGAGAGATGAAGCAGAATGTTCTAATCTTCTGGAACTGCCCAAGGTGGATGTCTCAAACAGTGTTGGAAAGATTAACAGTTGCTGGTGGCGACAAAAATGCAGTCAGTTTTAATGGGTTAATGAGGATTGTTTGAATGGGTACGTTATTAGGCTTATTATTTCTTGGGGCTTATGGATACGGCGGATGGAGATTCTGGAAGGGGTTTCGCCGAACGAATTTCAGCCAAGGTCGGCTCGTTCTGGCTCTCTTATGGCCTGCTTTGATAATTGGCAATAAATCCTATCGTCAGAACTTTAGAAAAGCACTCAAGGGATAGAGGAAGGATAAAGGGTGAGGGATGAATCAGAAACAATGAATTCTTCATCCTTTGAGCAACGCCTGTGGCTAATTGGGGGCACTCAGGAGAGTGCTGAGTTAGCAAAAGCGATCGCTCGTTTCCATCTACCCTGCATTGTTACTGTCACTACAGAAGCCGCTAGAACGCTGTATCCATCAATACCCTCCTTGCAAGTTTGGGTGGGCTATCTGGATGCAGCGCAGTTGGATTGGTTTTTAAAAGAGCAGGGAATTGTGGCGATTTTGGATGCGTCTCATCCCTATGCGGCGGAGATTTCCAAGATAGCGATCGCAACTGCCCAAAAGGAACAGATTCCCTATCTCCGCTACGAGCGTCCGGTTATTGATGCAAGCTTACAGAAGCAGCTGGTAATAGAGCTAGATAGTTTCGACACGCTTTTATCTGGAGACTACCTACAAGGGCAACGGGTGCTACTGACAATTGGTTATCGAAGCTTGTCCCGGTTCCGTCCTTGGCAAGAAAAGTCTACTTTATTTGCCCGAATTCTTCCTTCCGTAACAGCGCTGGAAGCAGCTTTACAATCAGGGTTTGCACCCGATAAACTGATTGCGATTCGCCCTCCTATCTCTACTGAATTGGAAACGGCACTTTGGCGACAGTGGGACATTTCCCTTGTGGTTACGAAAGCATCAGGAACGGCTGGGGGAGAAGATATCAAGCGCAAAGTTGCCGCAGAGTTAGGCATTCCCTTAGTGGTTATTACTCGTCCAGAAGTTGCGTATCCTCAGCAAACCAGCGACTTGAAAACAGCGCTAGAGTTTTGCCAAGACATCTTTCGTCGAGTTTAGTCCGCCACAATCCTACCGAGCGTGAATCAAGCGACAATTAAAGAATGCTAGAACTACACTGCCACACCACTTACTCAGACGGCACCCTCACACCCAGCGAACTCGTTAACGCGGCGATGAGTGCCGGAGTCCACGCCCTTGCCATCACCGATCACGATACGATGAATGGCTGGGATGAGGCGTTTGCTGCTGCCAAACTGCATAACCTGGAAATTGTCCCCGGACTGGAACTCAGCACCGTTCACAATAACTGTTCCTTACATATTTTGGGCTTTTACCCGGATGAACAGAAGCTGCGGGAACCTTTGGGCGCTCGCCTAGAAGGACGGAAACGGCGATCGCAACAAATGGTCGCTAAACTGGCAGAATTAGGCTACCCGATTCAGTTACCTGAATTAGGCGAAGGCATGGCACCAGGGCGTCCTCATATTGCGACTGCCCTCGTGAAAGCCGGTTATTTTCAGTCATCGCGGGAAGCTTTCGATCGTCTGCTGGGGGATGATAAACCAGCTTATGTGCATTACGAGAAATTCTCGATTGTTGAAGGGATTGCCATGTTACGTTCTTGTGGTGCCGTCCCTGTCTGGGCGCATCCCTACCTGTTCCGAGGCGGTGATGTGAAGGAAGTGCTGAAAGAATTGGTTGCTGCTGGGTTAATGGGCGTTGAGGTTTATCATCCCAACCACAGCGCCAAAGAAATTCAAAATCTCAAAAAGTTGTGTGCTGAATATGGCTTACTGATGACAGGCGGCAGCGATTATCATGGCCCCAGTCCCGATCCCAAAACTCCAGATCGCAGTACGCTGAATATGCTTCAGGTACCGTTAGATTTGCTTGAACCCATCAAACAGGCGGCGGCAAGTTTACGTTAATTTCTAATCGCTAGTGTCACCCGAAACAATTAGCGATTACCCATTCCTTATTACCAATTACCAATGGCAAGTGCCATCCTGCAAGACTTTCTCAACGACTTGCACCTCAAGTACAAGTCAATTCATGAAGGTGTATTGGCAAACTATATCCCGGAACTCGCCAAGGCAAACCCGGATTGGTTTGGGATATGCATTGTCACCGTGGATGGTCAAGTTTATGAAATCGGCGATTGCGAACAGTTGTTCACCCTTCAGTCGATTTCCAAAGCATTTGTATATGGAATGGCGCTGGAAGATCATGGGCGCGATTATGTTGTAAAGAGGGTAGGAGTGGAACCCACCGGCGATGCTTTTAACTCAATTATTAAGCTGGATGAATCCTCAAAGCGACCGTATAACCCAATGGTAAATGCGGGAGCGATCGCTACCACCAGTTTAATTAAAGGAGTGGGACCAACTGAGCGCTTAAACCGGATGCTGGATATGTTTCAGCGTTACGTTGGACACAACCTATTTATTGATATGTCTGTGTTCATGTCAGAGCGAACGACCGGGCATCGCAACCGAGCAATGGCGCATCTGATGCTCAATTTTGGCATGATCGACGCGAAAATTGACGAGGCACTGGATTTGTACTTTCAGCAGTGTTCTTTGATGGTGAATTGCCGCGATTTGGCAGTGATGGCAGCGACTCTTGCGAACAACGGCATGAACCCGATCACCCAGGAGCGTGCGGTTGATTCCCGTTATATCAGAGATATTTTGACAGTCATGTACACTTGCGGGATGTATGACTTTGCCGGAGAGTGGGCGTATAAAGTGGGTCTTCCCGCTAAAAGTGGAGTATCGGGCGGACTGATTGTGGTTGTGCCACAGCAAATGGGCATTGCAATTTTTTCACCCCCGCTAGACTCGCACGGCAGCAGCGTCAGGGGAATAAAGGTGTCTGAGGAACTATCAGAGAAGTTTGGGTTACATTTATTTGACTTGCAGACAGATAGATCCCGTTTGCTGGATACTTTGTGCAACAAGCAAGAAACTGAATCTGAATAGAACCGCCGCCATGAGCCTGGAGATAAATTCCACAGCCAGAAGCAATGTCAAGCTAAATTAAACTGACTGAGTGAGCGTTGAACCCGTTTTGACGGGTTACGAGCTTTCAGCCCAAACTTTAGTTTAGAGCCTTAGTTTAAGACTGAAATCAGTGCCATTCAACTGAACCTGAATAGCACCTATCTTTAGCCGAAATTCCGTAGCCTGAACCCTGGGAACGAAACCCAGCACCCGTTAGATTCCGCTGTCTTAGCTTAAAAGGGTAGCTTCTTGCGACGCATCAATCGCTTTAATTGCTTTGGTTTCCGAGGATTCTATACTCGAACCGTAGAGGTCTACAAATCTTTGAAAGAGCCACATTGTTTCATGATTTGAAACCCTATTTAAGCTGACCAACCGCTGTATATTTCTTTCAGCTAGTTTCTGTAGGTAAGGCAAATCTTCAAAGAGTGTCAAACAAGAGGCAAAATGCAAGATAAATTGCAATAAAGGTCTGGGCCACTCCAAATCGCTGTAAATGTCTACGAGGAACTTATGTTCGGTGTCGCTGAGCGGAATGGCATTGAAAATTACAACGATCCTTTTGCCATTGTAAACGGGAATGCTGAGTTCAACCGTATAGGGACTATGCAATGTTAAGTCCACTTCAACGATTGGTTGTCTCCAAATTCTTAAAGGATTAATTGGAGAATCTAAAACAGTTTGGAATTTCACCATTCCACCGATGGCTGTAGGCTGGAAATGACTCACATTAATAACCCTTAAGTTATTCAGGCTAAAGTTGTGAATACTTTCCAGATGTTTTAAATTTAATAAATGATAGATTTGGCATACGTAGGGGAAAGGTAGAATATATTCCTGCCCTATCATATGCTGATGCTGCTCTTGCAATTCAAGCATTCTAGCTTGAACTGTAGATAAATATCCTTCATCTTGGTAAGGATTTGCATCGGCTTGGTAGTTTTGTATTGTGCCTAAACTATCGCCCGCTAAGTTTTGATCGGGTCTTAAATACAGCCAACTTAGGAAGAAAAAAGAAGCTGTAAATAAGTGGATAACTTCTATTACTGATAAATAGCCATCAGCAAAAGAAGCAACCGTTCTATCGGTGAGTCCGAATAGCCAAGAGGGAATTCCAAATACCCAAATTCCATTCTTGAAGTTGGTGATAAATAGAGAAATCTCTAGGTATTGATTATTGTTTATGAGTTTAAAGTCAGTGTTTTGAAGAATATTGCTAGACATAATAATTCAAAAGATTGAGATTTTTCTATTGATTTATGCTTGGCTTTAGCACTCCTAATGGTGCTTGGAAGCTTGTATAGAAGCGATCGCATTTGGGATCGTCTACTTCATCAAGTGCCAATGGCACTCGATACCCTCTGGAAAAACCCTCCGAATGCCACCTGTCTTAAACCTGCTTTTGCCTTGAGGTTGGCTTTAAAAGCAACCAACTTACAAAGAAAAACGTCGCCGTGCCTAGTTGCGCGATGTCAATGACAGAAAGATATCCATCTGATAATGAAGCAATACTTCTATCGGTAATCCCAAATAGCCAGAAGGAAATACCGAAGAACCATAGACCAATTTTGAAGTTTGCTAAGAAATTAGCAGCTTCTGTTGGTTGCTGGTTATTCATCTTTTCAGCCCTTTTTCTAAAAATACTGAATGGTCATCTAGCGATTAAAGGGCTTGAGGACTTTTGATAACTCCTGACATTCCCCTTGACACTTCTATGTTAAAAAATGTTTCTTTTACTTGCCATGCGTCCAAAGAGGGAGTTGTTAAAATACCAGAGAAATCGACAAAAGGCAAGAAAATGTATATTAAACTACTAAAAAAGCTATAACCTCGACAGCATAGAGGTTTAGTAGCCTTTAAGTCAGACAAAAAAAGCAGGAAAACTGAGTTTGAAGGGAAACAGGGAGATTCGTTGATAAAATCCTTGAGGACGTGATGCCGGTTTGTCGGTGTGAAGCTGAATGGCGATCGCAATTGATTTTGGAACTAGCAATACGGTTATCGCTCGCTGGAATCCAGCCCTCCAGCAACCAGAAACCGTGAGTCTACCTGGGTTATCGGTCATCGCTGGGCAGAATCCCCCCCTAATTCCCAGTTTGCTCTATGTTGAGGATGCGGCACTCTCGACGGTGGTGGTGGGGCAAGCTGTACGCGATCGCGGTCTCGACCTCACTAGCGATGCCCGCTTTTTCCGTAGCTTTAAACGAGGAATTGGGGCTGATATTCAAGGATTCCTCCCAGAATTAGATGGGCAGTTCGTTACTTTTGAGCAAGTCGGACAATGGTTCCTCAACCAGCTGATTGAGAAACTCCATACCGTTACCCCAGATGTAGGACAGTCTCTGGTATTAACGGTGCCAGTAGACAGCTTTGAAGCTTACCGAAAGTGGCTGGGACAGGTATGCCAATCTCTTCCGGTAGAACAAGTGCGGATGTTGGATGAACCGACAGCAGCTGCCTTGGGCTATGGAATGAAAGATGGGGGTGTGGTGCTGGTGGTAGATTTTGGCGGCGGGACGCTGGATCTTTCCCTGGTGCGGCTGGATATGACAGAAACTCAGAAGCCACTGGGTTTTATTCTCAAATGGGGAAAAAAACAGCTAGCTGAAAAGTCCGGACAGAAGGCAAAAACTGCAAGGGTATTAGCGAAAGCTGGACAAAATTTAGGCGGTTCGGATCTGGACAACTGGGTTGTTGATTATTTTGCCAAAACTCAGGGATTGAAGCCGACGCCTTTGACAACACGACTGGCAGAACGGTTAAAAATTCAGTTATCTGTGCAAACCGAAGCGAACGAGGTTTATTTTAATGATGAAACTTTTGAGAGTTACGAATTAGAACTCAATCGCGATCGCTTTGAAGCCATCCTTAAAGAACATGAATTTTTTGCTCGCTTAGATGAGTCAATGACTCAAGTATTGCAGCAAGCGCGTCGGCAAGGCATTGAGGTGTCCGATATTGATGCTGTCTTATTAGTGGGCGGTACTGTACAAATCCCCGCCGTACAGACGTGGGTGCAGCAATACTTTGACTCCAGCAAAATTCGTTGCGATCGCCCGTTTGAAGCGATCGCCCAAGGTGCCCTGCAACTGAGTCAAGGCGTCGAACTGCAAGATTTTCTCTACCACAGCTACGGCATCCGCTACTGGGATCGCCGGAATAATCGCCACAACTGGCATCAACTGATTAATTCAGGTCAAGCTTACCCGATGAGCCAACCTGTGGAATTAGTTCTAGGTGCTTCGGTGGAAAACCAACCCAGCATCGAATTAATTGTCGGAGAGTTAGGTGCTGAAACAGGTGGAACCGAAGTGTATTTCGATGGCGATCGCTTAATCACTCGTCGGCTAGGCAGCGACCAGACATCGGTACAACCCCTCAACGACCGTCAGGGTGCCCGTACCATTGCCAATTTGACACCACCAGGGTATCCAGGAAGCGATCGCATTAAACTTCTGTTTCGCGTCGATCGCGATCGCTTCCTGCGAATCACCGTTGAAGACCTGCTGACCAATCAAACTTTATTAGACAATCAGCCGGTCGTTGAGCTGAGCTAGGTTTGGGTCATCAGTCCTTATCCAATCCAGTTGATTACCCGCAATTAAGAAGAACCCCACCAACAGAGCGATCGCCTTTTGCTCCCGCTCCCACTCCGGCTCCGGCTCCCCTCCCTGCTTGCGGGGAGGGGTTGGGGGACTCGGGGTCCCCTCTGGGGATAGGGGGCGGGGGTTCTTTGATGACGCATTTGATATTACCCGTTACCCCTTAACGACGGACAACCACCTTTGTGCCATGTGAGGCGAAGCTGTACAACTTGCGAGCTTGAGCGACTGGCACATTGACACAGCCGTGGCTGACTGGGGTACCAAAGCGGTTATGCCAGTACGCTCCATGAATGGCATAGCCGCCGGAGTAGTACATCGTGTAGGGTACATTGGGAACGTTGTAGTCTCTTCCTCGCATGCGAGCCGTGCGGTGCTTTGATTGAATCCTGAAAGTCCCGACGCGAGTGGGGGTGGAGCGCTTACCACTGGAAATTCGGACAGAATAAACCCGTCTTCCCCCTTCCCAGGCAATTAACCGTTGCTTTGAAAGGTTTACCTCAATCCAGCGTCGCTGCGATCGCCGAGCGCGAAGACTGTTACTGGCGACTCTTGTACGACGAACCCTGTTGCTGGCGACTCTTCTGCGAACGCGAGCCTTGTTGCTGGCAATTCTTCTGCCTCGACGAACTCTGTTGCTGGCGGCTGTTCTCCGAACCCGGATGCGCTTCCTCAAGGCTCTGCGCGATCGCACTGATCTTCTCGTCGATGGCTGTTCGGCTGTCTCCCTTGCCCTGACAGACTTTGATGCTGACAGAGCGGGCGTTGACCAAGAAAACAAAGTCGCAAAGATCAGGGCAATACTTGCCCAGAAGGTTCCAGAACGACGTAACCAAGCAAAGCAAATTTGGCTTTTAATGACACACCTCACTTTCGGGTCTAGGAAAGTAGCTAAGGTTAGGTTTCCCTATCTGATAGTTAGCTAAAACCATCTTTAGATAGATTTTGGGAATCTATTCCAGATTTTTCCATAAAAGAGGGTTCTAGAGCCAAAAAAACTATTTATTTTTATTTACTTTCCTTCTTACTTATGGACAACGACGGGCGTCCCCACCGCAGCCCAGTTAAATAGCCATTTAGAATGATTAACGGCTACATTGATGCAACCGTGGCTAACGGGAGTTCCAAACCGGCGATGCCAATAAGCACCGTGGATGGCATAACCACCGTGGTAATACATCGTGTAAGGAACATTCGGAACATCATAATCAGCCCCGCGCATCCTGGCAGACCGATGCTTAGATTTAATCGCAAACGTGCCGGTGCGAGTGGGGGTTGAACGTTTGCCGGTAGAAACAACCACTGCATAGACGGGTTTTCCACCTTCCCAAGCAACCAATCGTTGCTTAGATAGGTCAATCTGAATCCAGCGTTGATCGGATTGTTGTAATTCCTGCATTTTTGCAGCCACAATCGGCTGCTTTGTTTGAGCGATCGCGGGTGCGAAAGCAGCATCCAAAGCCGTAAGCGCCACCACCGCCCCAGCAAAAAATGCAACTGGGCGATGCAGCAAAGTAGCAGAAATGATGCTTTTCATGGCAAATCATCTCACTCGGTGGATCGGTTAGAAAAATTCAGCGAAAAGCTCTGATTAGCTGCTAGGAGCAACTAATGTCGGTCTTTTATTAGCTCAATCGTAACTCAGCTTGTCGGGTCATTCACCAATTGCATCAGAGTTTGAGCGCGTTTGGCGATCGCCTCCCATCCAGAGGACGAGGCATTGGCTTCCCAGTTTTGGGGAAATAAACTGCCGGAAAGTCCGACCGCGATCGCTCCAGCCGCGAGAAAGGCTTTAGCATTTTCTACCGTGACCCCCCCAGTCGGAATTAAGGGAATATGTCCTAATGGCCCTTGCAGACTTTTGATGTAGCTGGCACCGCCTACCGCTTGGACGGGGAAGACTTTGACACAACTGGCACCGGCTTGCCACGCAGTGACAATTTCCGTTGGAGACAGCGCCCCCGGCACCATCGGCACGCCCCTATCCATAGCTATCTGAATTAAGATTGGGTCAACATGGGGAGTAAAGACGAATTGGGCACCGGCAGCGATCGCGTCTTTAAGCTGTTCCCGATTTAATACAGTGCCCGTGCCAATCGTACACGCGGGTAATTGCGATCGCAAATCACCAATCAATTCTGCTGGGTTGTCGCTATTCCAAGTAATTTCAATCAACTGCATTCCCCCAGACGCAACCGCATGAGCCATTTGGCGACCCAGCTCCATCTGCGGTGCGCGAATGACTGCGATCGCACGGTGCTTTTGCACCTGCTTGAACCACGACTGATTATACATCCTCATTTTCTACCGTTAGGCAGATTAATTTTTGAACTTCTTAGATACTATTAGCTATTTCTGATTTAATTCTTACTGACTTTTCAGCCCTTAGGAATACGCATTTGTTTATCTTAACTTCCGCTTAATTAATATTTCTTAATATTTCTAGCTATCAGTTACTGCCTAAAAAACTCAAGCTCAACCACCAAGTTACATTTTCAATAACTCAAGTTTAAATATTGAAGTCCTTTGATTTAATTTTTGCAGGAGTTACTTAACGCGAGTTAATTCAGTCGCTAGGGAGATGGAAACACTTAATAAAATTAATAGAATCGCAAATATAGAAATAATTTTGAGGAAACAAAATCATGCCTCTTTTAAAACTCACTGACTTTGATCCAAACTACAGCGAGACTTTTGAAGGAGATGACCTTCATGGAATGGGGGTCTATTCAGAAAGTAGTACCGACGATAAAATTGGAACTGTTAGCGATGTTCTAGTTGATGAAGAAGGTCATTTTCGGTATTTAGTTGTTGACCTAGGCTTTTGGATTTTTGGCAAAAAAGTTTTACTACCAATTGGTCGTTCGCGAATCGATTACAACACGGATCGGGTCTACGCAATTGGCATGACCAGAGAGCAAGCAGAAGCTTTACCAGAGTTCAACGAAGCTACCACGACTGATTACGACTATGAAGAACGGGTAAGAGGCGTTTATCGCGCTCCCGCTACTGGAGCCTCTGCTACCTCTGCTAACGTTGATGCAGCACCTGTTGTTGATACCTCCTATGCAGCGGCTACGCCTAACATTGACGCTTACGATCGGAGTACCTACAACTATCAGCAAGAGCCGAATTTGTACGGACTGAACGATCGGGATCATCAAACTCTCAGACTGTACCAAGAGCGGTTGATTGCTAACAAAACTCGCGTTAAAACCGGGGAAGTTACGGTTGGTAAGCACATTGAAACCGAAACTGCACGAGTGTCAGTACCAGTTGAAAAAGAGCGAGTGGTGATTGAGCGAGTTACTCCAGCAGATGCTGGAACAGCCGTAACTCCTGGCGAAGCTGATTTCCGCGAAGGGGAAGTTGCCCGCGTGGAAATCTACGAAGAAACTCCTGACATTCACAAAGAAGCTTTTGTGCGTGAGGAAGTCAGAGTTAAGAAAGTTGTAGACCACGAAACAGTGGACGCAGAAGAAACGATTCGTCGTGAAGAGTTAGATGTGAATACGGATGGGCAAGCTACTATTAACCGCCCTACTAACTTACCTTCTGATCGGATTTAAGAAGCCCTCCAACGAGCGATTAAGTCACCGATGATTTAAGCGAGTAAAAACCATGCAGGCAGGGCGAATTATTAGCTCTGCCTGCACCTTTAGAGGTAGGGTTTTCCTACCACTAACTTGCACTTGATAACCTAATTTAGAAAGTCTTCATGTTTCTCAAAAACAAACAAACCGGCGATTTGATAGAAGTTCTCGATATTGAGGAGCTGTTCAACCCTAATAATGATGCAATTTCTGGGCGAGATCAAGCAGGGCAGGAGGAACAGGAAAAAGCTTCTTTTGAGAAGAAAGAATTAATTTTTCCTTCTGGCGAAAGCCTACCTCGCTGTTGGATGGATGCCAACTATACAACCACCTAATTTTCAATAAAACGCTTAAGCATTATCGGGTGTTTATTCGTCAAGTCTTGCTAGAAACTTTTGAGTTTAGGAAAAGGGCTGCAAATTTTGAAATGGCGGATAGGGGATTGTATTACCATTATCTTTTGTCGGTTGGGTAACGATTAGTCACACAACCCAACCGAAAATTCGTTACTAACAAAGCGAATATGCTCCTGGTAAAGATCCCCTTTCCCCATGCCTAATCCAAAATCTAAACTTCAAACTGGGATGAGGACTTGCTTGTTATCTATATAAACATAAACACCCGTTCATAAATGGAAGGAAAAATCGAATTTTGCTTCAAGATCGTTTAGGAAGTTTTTAAAATGAACCATCAAATGCTAGCACAAGGGCAAGGAGCAAGGCGAAACGATGTCAGAATTAATGTCTTGCTAAATAAATTGCAAAGTAAACTTAAATCTTTTGCAGTCAGAGATCGGGAAAACTTGCTGTTAGGAAAGGTGAAGGATGTAAATCTCGATTCAGACCGTCAGCTAAACTTAGTGATATCTCAAGAAGGGCTAAATCAAAATGCCCCATTATTTCTCATCCGAAGCAAGCATATCCAGCAGGTGGACTCGTCTACAAAAACTCTGTTTGTAGACATTAGCAAAGCGGAAACCCAGTATTTGCCTGAATATGTACCCTTAGAAAAAACAACGGATGTAGAGCCTTTAGAAACTTCACCAATCTCAAAAAAAGCTGAATGGGAAGTAACAGATGCCTCGACTGCCTCTGTCATGGCAACGCCAGATGACTTAAATAATCACCCAGAAGAACTGGAGCGAAATAGTATGCCAGAGGATGCTTCTAATACTTTTAGTACAGAGTCAGAAGTTGTCGAGGAAGAAATCTTCCGGTTGTTAGAAGAACGATTAGTCATTGACAGCAACAAACATAAAGTCGGTGAAGTTATCGTTCGCAAAGAAATCGAAACGCGCATGGTAGAGGTGCCAGTCCGCCGCGAAATTCTAATTGTTGAACAAGTCAGCCCCGAACACAAACAGCTTGCAGAAATTGATTTAGGACAAGGAGAAATTCCTGGTCTTGAGCTGATTGAAGCAGCTATCGGCGCTAAATCTACAAGTATCGACGCTAAAACTACAAGTTTAGATACTCAGCCAACAGTTAGAGGTGAGTTTGATTCACCGAGAACAGCAAGTCGAATTTTAGATGCGATCGCGCATCAGCGTGGGCATGGGTGTGCCAAAGTCCGAGTGGAAATCATTCTAGAAGACGCAGAACATCAGGCAACTTACCAGGAATGGTTTGATCGCTGTTCAATCAAGCCATCGTCAAATAGAAAGTAACCCGGTTGAGATATAAAGTTTGAGACAAGTGCCTGGAGATTGGAAACGTGGTACTTGGGTGATAGGGAACTGCTAACTGGGAGCATCCCAATGTATGTGCCTACACCCTGAAGGGTGGGGCTTGCGAGGACAACATCTGCCGGGAGCAGGCTAAAATTCTTAGTCTGCTCCCGGCAAACTTCGTTTATGTAGCCCCACGCTAGAAACGTGGGGGCGTATCTCAGCAATACAGGGCATGCTCGCTTGTAACATTCCCAATCTCCGATCGCAAACGCGATCGCCTACCCTTTTTGATTGCTCTACAACAGCTCCTCCTTTGCCCCCGAACTTCACAGAGATGGGGGAATTTTTTCCATTTGGTCTGCTATTTTGTTGTGCGTGCAAGAAGATAGGGAGGCTTTTATCGTTTTGCTTTGTACCTCGGTAAGGAATCAAGAGAACAATTCTCAGCCTACAAGGACTTGGCTGGAAATCGGAATTAATTAATTAAAGGGTAAAAAAGTTTGAGCAGGAAAGGCGAAAGTTATAAACTCTGTTTACCTTTATCCTCGATCCCTCAGTATTTATCCTGAATTCTTTAAGCTTTATTCCGACCTGTTATCGAGGACATTTTTGCTAATTGGCAGCTTTAATCTCTGGAAATTATAACCAAAACCGGCTGATTTCGCAGTGATCCCAAAGAAATTACAAAATTAATGAAGAAGTGATCTAATTTACCCATTCTCAGCCTCGCCATCGCTAGACTAAAGCTACAAAAGGAGAAAAAGCTATGGTTACAGCAGCGGCAGAAAGGTCATTGCACTTATCCAAAGAGCGATCGCTAATTCTCTGGTTCGATGAAGTTGGAATTATCGATGTCCCTTTGGTAGGCGGAAAAAATGCTTCCTTAGGGGAAATGATTCAGCAGTTAACCCGCCAGGGAGTCAATGTTCCCAACGGGTTTGCCACAACGGCGTATGCCTACCGCTATTTCATTCAATCAGCGGGATTAGAAGACAAGCTGCGATCGCTCTTTTCTGACTTGGATGTTGAAGACCTCGACAACCTGCGGGAACGGGGGAAAAAGGCACGAGCATTGTTAATGCATACGCCTTTCCCTGAGGAACTACGGACAGCAATTACCGCAGCTTACCAACAGATGTGCAAGCTTTATGGCTCTGACATGGATGTAGCTGTTCGCTCCTCTGCCACTGCTGAAGATTTGCCCGATGCTAGTTTTGCCGGTCAACAAGAAACCTTCCTAAACGTTCAAACCGCTCCAGGAGTTTTGGCAGCTTGTCATCGATGCTTTGCCTCCCTATTTACCGACCGTGCGATTTCTTACCGCCACATCAAGAACTTCGACCATTTTGATGTTGCGCTTTCCGTCGGGGTGCAAAAAATGGTACGTTCGGATTTAGCCTCCTCTGGTGTCATGTTCTCGATTGATACCGAAACCGGCTTTAAAAATGCCGCCTTAATTACAGCCGCTTACGGATTAGGGGAAAATGTAGTTCAAGGGGCAGTCAACCCCGATGAATATCTGGTTTTCAAGCCCACCTTAAAAGATGGATTCCGCCCAATTATTGACAAACGACTGGGCAGCAAAGAATTCAAATTAGTGTGCGATCAGGGGGGCTGTAAAATCACTAAGAATGAGCGAGTGCCCTTAAGCGATCAACGGAAATTCGCCCTTAACGATGACGAAATTTTGCAACTCGCCGAGTGGGCTTGCTTGATTGAAAATCATTACAGCGATGTCCACGGCAAAGATATGCCGATGGATATTGAGTGGGCAAAAGATGGCGTTACTAATGAGCTTTTCATCGTCCAAGCTCGCCCAGAAACAGTGCAATCGCAAAAGAGTAAAACAGTTCTGCGTAGCTATCATCTAGTAGGAGGGCAGCAGGCGGTACCTTTACTAACAGGGCGTAGCGTTGGAGAGGCAATCGGGCAGGGCAAAGCCAGAGTAATTCTCGATGCGAACAAAATTGATTTGTTCCAAGCCGGGGAAGTTTTAGTCACTGATAAAACTGACCCTGATTGGGAACCAATCATGAAAAAAGCTAGCGCGATTATTACGAATAAAGGGGGGCGTACCTGTCACGCGGCAATTATTGCCAGAGAAATGGGAATTCCAGCCATTGTGGGTTGCGGAAATGGTACAGATATTTTAAAAACAGGTCAAGAAATTACGGTTTCTTGTTCTGAGGGAGAAGAAGGACGGGTTTATTCCGGATTATTACCCTACGAAGTTCAAGAAATTCCGCTGGAGAACCTACCCCGCACTCGCACTAAAATTATGATGAATGTAGGCAATCCTGAAGAAGCATTTAGCCTCTCAGCGATTCCTAATGATGGGGTAGGATTAGCTAGGCTGGAATTCATCATTGCTAATCACATCAAAGCCCATCCTTTAGCTTTGATTTCTTACGACAAATTGGAGGATGTAGAAGCTAAAGAAAAAATTGCGGAAATGACGGTAGCTTATGAACACAAACCTCAATATTTTGTGGATAAGTTAGCTCAAGGAGCCGCCAGAATTGCCGCTGCTTTCTATCCCAATCCGGTAGTAGTGCGAATGAGCGATTTCAAGAGTAATGAATACGCCAATCTTTTGGGAGGCAGGCAATTTGAACCCAAAGAAGAAAACCCAATGCTTAGCTGGCGAGGGGCGTCTCGTTACTATGATGAAAACTATCGCGATGCTTTTGCTTTAGAGTGCCAAGCCTTGAAGCGGGTGCGAGATGAAATGGGTTTAACAAATGTTATCCCGATGATTCCTTTCTGCCGCACTCCCGAAGAAGGGCGCAAGGTGTTAGCAGAGATGGCGAAGCATGGCTTGGAACAAGGTAAAAACGGTTTGCAAGTTTACGTGATGTGCGAGTTGCCCAGTAACGTAATTATGGCTGAAGAATTTGCCGAAGTTTTTGATGGTTTCTCCATCGGTTCTAACGACTTAACGCAGCTAACGTTAGGTTTAGATCGGGATTCTGCGTTAGTGGCGCATATTTTTGACGAACGTAACGAAGCAGTGAAGCGGATGGTGAAGATGGCGATCGCTGCCGCTAAGAAAACGAATCGCAAAATCGGTATCTGCGGTCAAGCGCCCAGCGACTACCCGGAATTTGCTCGATTCTTGGTAGAACTGGGGATTGATTCGATCAGTTTAAACCCGGATTCTGTACTGAAGACGCTGTTGATGGTGGCGGAAGTTGAAGGGGTTTAACTCAATCGTTGCAACAACTGAACGTCAAGAAACCCGTTTTCCCCAAGAAAACGGGTTTTTCATGTAGCTGGAAATAAGTAAGCTGATAAGAATGCTCTCCTGCCACAATCTCTTTATGAAAAAATACTCATTTACCCAATTCTGCACTTGGTCGCTGTTTATTTTCCTCCTCTGTGCCTTGCCTGCTTATTCCCAAACAATCTCCAGCCCTCAAACGCAGCAAAGCTATACTGCACCCGAAGTTTTGCAACAACTTGCAAAGGTAAACGTCATTTATTTAGGGGAAACCCACGATAGCCCTGAAGATCACCAAGCTCAACTGGACATAATTCAGGAACTCTATCGGCGAAATCGGAAAATTGCCATTGCAATGGAGATGTTCCAGCGTCCCTATCAAGGCGTACTCGATCGCTATCTGGCGGGGAAGATAACAGAAACTCAGCTAATCGAACAAAGCGAATATAAAAAACGCTGGGGTTTTTCTTGGGAATATTACGCCCCAATTTTGGGTTTTGCTAAGGAAAAGAAACTGCCTGTCTTAGCCTTAAATACTCCCAGCGAAGTCACCCGCAAAGTTGCCCGACAAGGATTAGGAAGCCTGACAGCAGCGGAACGGCGCTATATTCCACCAGATGCCGAAATCCGTACCGATAATCCTGAATATCGCCAAATGGTACAACAGGCTTTTCAACAACATCAAGTCGCCGGTCATGGTTCCAGCGCCAACTTTGAGCGATTTTTCACTGCCCAAGTGCTGTGGGATGAAACAATGGCAGATGCGATCGCGCAGTTTCTAAAAACCCATCCAGATTATCAAGTCGTCGTGCTGGCTGGACAAGCTCATATAGTCTACGGCTATGGAATTCCCAGCCGTGTTGCTCGACGCTTGGGCAATAAAATAGTCCAACGCTCGATTTTACTCAATCCTACGGTAGAAGAGCCTGCACAAACTGATAAAGCGATCGCTGATTACTTTTGGGTAACAGTACCAGACAAGTGACTGAGGAATAAGTTATAAACGAATAAATTAAAGCTCTCTCTATGGATAGATTCTTAATCACAGCCATTCTAATAGCAATTCCTACATTTATTTACATCCGCATCGTGATTAGCATCGATCGGTTTGAGAAAGAACCGACACGCTACCTGATTGCGGCATTTTTGTGGGGGGCGCTGCCAGCAGTGGTGGG
This sequence comes from Trichocoleus sp. DQ-A1, assembly GCF_039961955.1. NCBI lineage: Bacteria > Bacillati > Cyanobacteriota > Cyanophyceae > Leptolyngbyales > Trichocoleusaceae > Trichocoleus > Trichocoleus sp. DQ-A1. The sequence goes on along the minus strand of NZ_JAMPKE010000011.1, from coordinate 129,117 downwards.
TGGCATCATTGTGCAATTAATTCTAAACGTACCCATCCAACTGATATTTGGTGCAGAAAGTCTTGGGGGTCAATTCATCACCACGGCTGTCAATGCACCCGTCACCGAAGAAATCCTCAAAGGCGCTGCTGTAGCAATTATTTACCTGTGGTATCGCAGAGAATTTGATGGCTGGGTAGATGGGATCGTCTATGGGGCGATGGCGGGTTTCGGATTTGCCTATGTAGAAAATATCCTCTACTTGCAGGGTACAAAGACGTGGGAAGAATGGGGACAGCTGCTGCTGCTACGTGTCATTGTCTTGGGCTTCATGCACGGCTTTTGGACAGCCCTCACCGGCATCGGTTTTGGTTTGGCACGCCATCGCCATAACCTGTTTACGAAAATACTGCTAATCTCTGGCGGGTTGATTGCGGCGATGAGTGCCCATTTAATCCACAATGGCGCACTGATTTTAGCAAAAGCCAGCGGTGGTGAGACCCTAGCGATCGCTTTGTGGAATTACGGGTTCCTGGCAGCTTTAATGATTGTTTTAGGGTTTGTCGCTGCCGATCGCGATCGCAAAATGCTTAAAACATACCTTAGCGACGAAGTTCCAACTGTAATTTCATCTGCTGACTACGAAGCACTCTGTAACAGGCGTTCCAACACCCTCGCGCGGTTGCGCGTAGCACCCAAACAACAACGCGCTTTCATTCAAACCGCAGCCGAGTTGGCTCAAAAGAAATTTCAATTATTTAAAATGGGCGAAGAAAGCGGTAACAGTACCGAAATCGCCCTACTCCGCAAACAATTAAAACAATTCAGAAATTAACGCTCTGTGCAACTTTTTCTTAGTTCTCAATTTATCTAGGATTGGGAGCTAAGAAATGTTTTAGATATCAATCAACGCTGCATTAGCAAAAACGGTCTCCAGAGACTTATGGGTAGCAGGCATTTCTACACTTGATATTGTTAATTTTCTTTGCTTGCTGGGTATTTTTTATCAGCTTTGCTCTGAATTTATAATAGAAAATTCCTGCGCCTTCTCACTAGGAACCAAAGTCCAGCCTGTCCGGATTAACTTTTGGTAAGTTGCCCAACCCCTAGAAATTCCTGGTTCGCGGTAGTCGGGTACAGCGTATTGCGGAAAGGCTGTGTAAGGTCGCCAAGGTTCATTGGGTTGATTTTGCAAATACAAAATCTTCTCATCATCCGTCGCAGACTTAGGCAACCAGGACATTTGTTTAGGCATCAGAAAACTCCTTTCTCAAAAAAAGGGGTGAACCCTTGAGCAGATTTTCTTGGGGTAAATGCTTGGAGAAAGCTTCCTTTAACATCCTTTAACAATAGCTGTCTATACAGCTCAACTAAGAGTTGCTGAGACGGCTCAAAGTCGCTCGACTTGATTTGACCGGAAAATCTCTTAGGATGAACTGCTGCTCCAAGTAAAGTTGGATTTATTAATCGTTTACAATAACATACCTCTAAAGAACTCACAAAATTTTTGCTCCACTCAAGCTCGCGCAATGTAGTTATAAAACTTATCACTTTTTTCTTGACAATTTATGCAAAATAGCTAATAGAAACTGGTAACTTAGCCTAGTTGTATATAGCGCCAATTGTGGAATAAGTTGTCTAGTAGCATTCATTCTTAACTCAACATCAATGCGATCGCTTTGACGCCGAACCGATTGAGACAAATTCTTCACGCCACTCCCCCAAGGTCTTTGACCTATGGCTATAATTACTTTTGCTCAAAGGTCGTTGCCAGTCGCTTTTTTTGGGGAAACATTGTCTTGGTAGCACAGTTGAGTCTCAGCCTATCGGGTGAATTCCCTTTCATTTAGCTCTCGCATCAGCAAATGCGGCAATGCACTTAATCGGTGTAAATATATAACAAGCAAGATGTATTCAGTAAAATATGAAACATAAAATTGATATGAAGTTATGAAAAAACCGCGTAGATGATTGCCAAATTCGCAAAAACGGGAACGTGTAACCCTTCTGAAACTCTATAGGATCTATATAGGCTCTAAGAAATCTAGGCACAAAACCATGCCTGGGGAATCGGACAAAATGCCCGACTGATGCTGGTCTGTCGGTAGTAAGTCCTTGTTCAAGGAGAAAGTTATAGCATATCAAAGTAGGCAAATGTCTTTTAGGCAAAAGGAGATTGCGATCGCGCAACCTATGTCGGTATACGCGGCATCCCCTGCCTTGAAGATGGAAGAAGCGGGAAAATGGTGAGCGTAGCTTCTTAAAGGTCTTCTACAGTCCAGAAAACTTATGAGCGATCGCATTCGTAACTGAAGAAGATAGAAGAAGCTAATCGTAGCACTGTACTTTGCAACGCGGCTAGTTATGATGAGCAGATTAAAACGCAGAATGTCTAGAGAGTTTGATATGCGGCTTAAAGCACAAACTCTAAAGCTTCTCAAAGCCAAAGAAGCGTTGCAAGCTGCATTAACCCGGTGTCAGCAAACAGAGGCGAAGTTGCACGAAGCTGATGAAGAGTTAGAAAAGCGGGTAAGAAACCGGACTGCGGAACTGGCGCAAGCTAACGAACAATTGCAACATGAAATCAATCAGCGCCAACAAACTGAGGCACTGCTGCGCCAAAACGAACAGATGTATCGGCGAATGCTGGAGGCGACGGGTGAAGGCATTTGGATAATCGATGCTGAGGGAAAAACGACATACGTTAACCAGCAAACCGCCGAAATGCTCGGCTATTCAAGTGAGGAAATTCTGGGTCGTTCTGCATTTGATTTCCTCTTTGAGGAAGACCTTGCTGAAGCACACTCGTATTACCAGCGGATGCAGCAAGGAACCCAACAAAAGCATGAGTGGCGTTGGCGTTGCAAAAACGATCGAGAGTTGTGGGTATTCGCTAGAACCAGTCCCCTCTTTGCCGAAAATGGTCAATTTCAGGGTGCAATCGGTATATTCACCGATATCAACAACCGTAGGCAAGTGCAAGAGGCACGCACAGAAAGCGACAGGTTCTTCCAGGCAACATTTAACCAAGCTGCTGTTGGCATCGCTCACGTCAGCATCGACGGGCAGTGGTTACTGGTTAATCAAAAACTCTGCGATATTGTGGGTTACACGCCAGAGGAACTCCGAGAGCGCACTTTTCAGGATATTACTCACCCCGACGATTTGAATGCGGATCTTGAACACGTCCGCCAAATGTTGGCGTCAGAGATTCAGACCTATTCCATCGAGAAGCGCTCCATCCGCAAAGATGGCTCTCAAGTTTGGATTAATTTGACTGTATCGCTGGTACGGGAACCAACGGGTGAGCCGAAGTATTTCATTTCGGTTATTGAAAATATTGACGAACGTAAGCAAGCTGAACAGGCATTAGAAAAATCTTTGAAGGAATTATCAGACATCAAGTTTGCTTTAGATAAAGCGGCGATCGCAGTAGCAACTGACGAGAAGGGAACGATTAACTATGTTAATGATAAGTTTTGTCAAATCTCTAAATATGCCAGAGAAGAATTGATTGGACAAAGTCATCGTTTGATCAATTCTGGATTCCATTCAAAAGAATTCTTTCAAAATCTTTGGGCAACGATTTCTGACGGAAAAATTTGGCAAGGGGAAATTAAAAATAGAGCGAAGGATGGCACTTGTTACTGGGTCGATACTACGATTGTGCCGTTTCTAAATGACCAAGGAAAACCGTTCCAATATTTAGCAATTCGATTCGATATCACGAAACGCAAGCAAGCAGAAGAGGCACTGCAACAAAGTGAGGAGCGATTGAGACTAGCTCTGGAAGCTGCACAAATGGGCATTTGGGACTGGAACATCCTCACGAATCAAGTGACCTGGACTGACAACAATGAAAAGCTATTTGGTTTGACTCCAGGTAGCTTTGAGAAAACCTATGACGCCTTCCTTGGATACATTCATCTGGAAGACCGCGAATCCGTACAGCAAGCAGCAATTCGTGCCTTGGAAGAAAATCAGGGCTACGAACAGGAATTTCGCATTGTCTGGCCTGATGGCAGCATTCGTTGGATGATGACAAAAAGCCAGTTGCTGTGCAACGAAACAGGCACAGCGGTGCGGATGATTGGCACTACTCTGGATATCACCAAACAGAAGCTCGCACAATTCGCTTTAACGCAGCAGACTGAACGACAGCGATTGGTAGCAGCGATCGCTCAACGCATTCGCCAATCTTTAGACTTAGACGAGATTCTCAATACAACCGTCACTGAAGTCCGAGAATTGCTCCTGACCGACCGGGTAATCGTTTACCGTTTCCAGCCAGACTGGAGTGGAGTCGTGATGATGGAATCGGTCGGTTCTGGGTGTAAGTCTCTCCAGGGAAGCACCATCTCAAAACCACTAGGAGACATTTATGTCCAGCGCCACCAACAAGGGGAAATCACCGCGATAGAAGATATTCATACCGCACATTTAGATAAATATCATTTTGACCTACTGGCTGAGATTCAAGTCAGAGCGACTTTGATAGTCCCGATTTTGCAAAGAGGCAGGGACGAAATCTTCACCGTCGCGGAAAATACGGGAGCAAATGCGGTGTTTTGCACCACTTCCCCTACGCCTATTCTGTGGGGGTTGCTTTGTGTCCATGAGTGTTCGCAACCCCGACAGTGGCAGCAATTAGAAATTGACTTACTCACTTCATTAGCGAATCAGTTAGCGATCGCCCTTGAGCAAGCGGCACTGTTTAAGCAGGTGCAACAGATGAACTCCAATCTGGAACGCCAAGTGCAAAAACGTACTACCCAATTGCAAAAAGCGCTCGGCTTTGATGCGGTGCTGAAGCGCATCACAGACAAAGTCCGCGATAGTCTGGACGAAAGCCAAATTTTGCAAGCAGCGGTTAGGGAGTTAGCACTCTCTTTCAACATGAGCAGCTGCCATGCTTCGCTCTACAACTTGGAACAAGAAACTGCCACGATTTGCTACGAATACGCCGCCTCAATGCCTTCCTCGAAGGGTCGCGTCTTGCAAATGGCTTCTTTTCCGGAAATTTATCGACCCCTCCGGCAAGGGAAGCATTTTCAATTGTGTTCCTTCTCTGGCAACTCTATCCACGGTCAGGCATCGATGTTAGCTTGTCCGATGTTCGACGATCAAGGAGTCCTGGGGGATTTGTGGTTATTCCATCACCCAGATTATACCTTTAACAATCTGGAGATTCGGCTGGTCAAACAGGTAGCCAATCAATGCGCGATCGCAATTCGTCAAGCCCGACTTTATCAAACATCCCTTACCCAAGTGCAGGAACTGGAGAAACTCAATCAACTCAAAGATGACTTCCTCAGTACGGTTTCCCACGAATTGCGGACTCCTATCGCCAATATGAAAATGGCGATCCAAATGCTCAAGGTTTCTCCGACAGGCGATCGCTCTCAGCGCTATCTACAAATATTGCAAACAGAGTGCAACCGAGAAACTGAGCTAATCAATGACCTTCTAGACTTGCAACGGCTAGCAGCTGCGTCTTATCCCAGCTTTCTTGCCACGGCAATCGATCTACCAGAGTGGTTGCCGAATATTATTGAATCCTTTCGCTCCCGCATACAGGAACGCGAACAAATCTTACAGGTTGATATTCCCTCAAACTTGCCCACCCTAGTCTCGGAATTAGCCAGTGTGGAGCGAATTTTGACAGAGTTGCTCAATAATGCGTGCAAGTATACCCCACCAGGAGAACGCATTACAGTAACAGTCCGTGCCGCTTCGGCAATGATGCAAATCAAGGTGAGCAACTCTGGGGTCGAGATTCCGCCTGATGAGCTACCCCGCATTTTTGACAAGTTCTACCGCATTCCCCGTGCCGATCGCTGGAAGCAGGGCGGAACTGGTTTAGGATTAGCGCTGGTGCAGAAACTCACCCAACATTTAGGCGGCATTCTTCGAGTCAGGAGTGCTTCTGAAGAGATAACGTTTACTTTAGAGTTACCGCTGACACACCCGATGTCTGGTAATGGGTAATCTGTCCGGTTTCCATAATAAAAGAACCCCACCCCGCTTGCGAGGAGGGGAGCCGGAGCCGCAGGAGATGGCGGGGTGGGGTTCCGGAGAATTACGGCGAATTAGCCAGATTTGACATAGCGGATAATGGAATACCTCTCACCAATTAGCTATTTGCCGAATTGTTGTGATTTGCTGGGCATATTCTGCATCATCTAAAACAGGTTTTGCATCCTCAATTGCGATCGCGCTTGCAAGATCGATCCACGACTTGCAACCTCCATATTCCGGGCGGTAAGCGATAATCTGCGCTTGAGTCAGTTTGTAAGTGCGTAGTAGCAGCACATAAATCGGCTGACGCGGCTTCCATTTGAGGCGATCGCTGACAAATTGCTCGTTCCAAATATGGTACGGTAGCAGCCCTCTCACCGCTGATTCTTCACTCACAGGCAAAATATCAGTAATTTCAGCCCAAGCACCGATTCGGATGGTTTCTGGATGCCAACCGGAGGCGACGGGTTGCACCAGATTGGAATATTCCGCTTTTAGCAAATCGGGCTGTTGATGTTCATAAGTTGGGTAGAGCAAAACTTCTGCTTCGGCAACGGTGAAGCGGTTGTTTTCCTCGCGGATGCCGCCTTTGCGTAGCAGCATAATCGTTTTGCCTTGTTCTAAGGCATCGACAGCAACCGCCCATTCTTTGAGGGCGTGAGGCGTGGTTTTGGTGGTCGTCGTGGATTGCATAAGTCTCGGATATTCTAATTCCAGGCTAACAGCGACCACACGACAGGTCAGTTAACATTGTTACTTTGATGCTGATTTGATGTTGAAAACGAAGCAAGCGATCGCATCCCCTTCCCCCAAGTGTTGCCTAATATGAAGACAGAAGCCGATAAACCAGGATTGACGCATGGAAAAACGACACTTAGGCACTTCTGACATTCAAATCTCTCCGATTGTCATGGGTACATGGCAAGCTGGCAAAAGGATGTGGGTGGGAATTGAAGACGCCGACACGATAAAAGCAATCCGGGTGGCATTTGATGCCGGTATCACTACAGTTGACACCGCTGAAGTCTACGGCGAGGGGCATTCTGAGCAGATTGTCGCCCAAGCGCTATCAGATGTGCGCGACCAAGCGGTTTATGCAACCAAGGTTTTTGCCAATCATCTCAAGTACGACCAAGTGATTGAAGCGTGCGATCGCTCTCTCAAAAACCTGAAAACCGACTATATCGACCTATACCAAATTCACTGGCCTTCTGGGGTGTTCAAGAGCGAAATAGTCCCCATTGAAGAAACCATGAGTGCCCTCAACCATTTGAAGGAACAAGGTAAAATTCGGGCAATTGGTGTTTCTAATTTCTCCCGCGCCCAATTGGAAGAAGCCGCCCAGTATGGACGCATTGATAGTTTGCAACCACCGTATTCCCTATTTTGGCGCTGGGTGGAGAAGGATGCCATGCCTTACTGCGTTGAAAACAAGATTTCAATTCTGGCTTATTCGTCTCTCGCTCAAGGATTATTAACTGGAAAATTCGGTTCCGATCATCAATTCGATCCAGCGGATAATCGTGCGAAAAATAAGCTTTTTCAAGGGGAGAACTACGAACGCGCCCAGCAAGCTTTGGATAAACTGCGTCCGATTGCCGAACGCCATCAGTGTAGCCTTGCTCAACTGGCATTGGCGTGGTTAATTGCCCAACCACAAACGAATGCGATCGCGGGTGCGAGAAATACCCAACAAGTCGTAGACAACGCTAAGGCGGGTGATATTAAACTATCGACTGATGAATTGCAGGAAATTGATGCAATTGGGCGGATTGTCACCGATCGTCTAGACGATAGCCCCATCATGTGGAATTGGTGATCGGAACGCAGAGAATTTTTCGCATCAGAATTTTAGGGAGTCAGCCGTGAAAGTGCTGTATCGGGATGAGCCAACAGTAGCGATCGCGGTGGCTTTCTCCTATTTTCTCTTATTTAATTAGCAGATTTAAAAATAGAAAATTGCTTGTGGAGAACCATCACGTTATTTTTCTTACGGTAATAATTCGTAACTGCTGGCGCGAAGCGTGTATCTCTATTGAAGAGATAGCGTTTCTGGTTAAATTATGGCAAGTTACCGCTCTGCTTTTTGGGTCAATAGTTTCTCTTTCCTAGCAGTTATTGCTTTAATTGTCTATACCCAATTCTTGGGTTCTCCAGCAGGAATACTATTCGAGCCGCCGCTTGCCCCAGCCGATCCGAATGCGGGTTTGTTAACTCATACGTTCCAATTATTATGTGCGGTACCGCCCATTGTTTGCACTTTTAGTTTTGGATTGCTGAGAACGATTCAACGACAACAAACGCGAAATTCATTTATTCTGTATTCGGCAATCATAACTGGAGGGTTTCTCATTAATGAAATTTTTCGGATTCACATTATTCTTTTAAGAGCAGGAATTCCCAAGTTAATAACCATCGTCGTATATGCGATAGCGACCTTGGGATACGGATTAGCTTTCAGGCGGAAAATACAATCAACACCATACATTCTGCTACTAAGTGGTATCGGTTTATTATTTAGCGCGATCGCCGTGGACTCGCTAAAGTTAAGCGGCGATGCAGTTCCCGCCTTGCTAGAGGGTGTCCCAAAGTTGTTCAGCGAAATTAATATTGCACTTTATTTTTGGCTGGTCTGCTACACAGAAATATTGCGATCGCGCAATTCTTAACCCTGCGTCACTTCAACATAAATATGCTCTAACCGTACAGGTTGCCGAGCAATCGAATCGAGAGGAATTCCATCAAAACAGGAGATAATTTCTTTTAGTTCTAGATGTTCTGGTAGCCAAAAAGCTAAATCATTCCCATAACGCCGAGGAGTGAAATTATATTTTTCCGCGCGAGCGATCGCTTGCTCCTCCTCCGGCGTCTCCACCACCACAACTTCCACTGCTGGCACTAATTTTCGCAGCTCTGTTAGACTTCCCTCCGCCAAAATACTACCCCCTTTAAGAATCCCGATTTTTTGACAAAGGCGTTCGGCTTCATCTAATAAATGAGTCGTGAGCAGAATTGTAATCCCCTGATTTTTCAGATTCCGAATTAACTCCCAAATTTCGTAACGCGCTTCAATATCCAATCCAGTCGTGGGTTCATCCAGAACGATCAGCTTAGGCTGATGTACCAAAGCAACCGCAATATTTAACCGCCGCTGCATTCCGCCACTCAACGTTTCCACCGGACTTTTTGCTCTATCTAATAAATTAACAGCCGCTAAACTTGCTTCTACCTGTTGACGCCGCTGCTGATTTGTTAAGCCATAAATTCGAGCAAAGAAATGTAGATTTTCCTCACAACTTAGGGTTTTGTAAAGTAAATTTTCTTGCGGTGCAACCCCTATCAGATTTTTTGTTGCGTTTGAGACAGGTTGGTTATTAATCTTAATTTCTCCACTATCCGCCCGTAATAAATTACAAATTATATTAATCGTTGTGGTTTTTCCCGCTCCATTGGGTCCCAGTAAACCGTAAATTTCTCCAGGGGGAATATGCAGCGTTAATTCCTGTAAAACAGCTCGTGTTCCGTAAGATTTATTTAGCTTCTCAATTCGTAGCACAATATTCCCTAATTGATTACAAGCTGAACGATATTCTTTAAACACGGAATGTAGCAAAAAACTCGTCAAATACGCTAAGAATAAAATTAAACTTTGCTGGCTTTTGCGTAAAACCTAGCATAAATTTACGTTAGAAAATATATACATCCCCCTTTTTAAACAATCACAGTCTCCTTTCAACACTCAACATCCGCTGGTAGGATAGCCATCCCCCTAAAACCATTAAAATTGCAAATACGCATAAAAACCAAAAGTGAGATGCAATTTCTTCCAATCCACTGCCGTCAGCAGACACACCGATTAGTGCCTCATTCATGTGATAAATTGGATTAAACTTAGCAAGTTCTAGCAGCGTTTTTGAAAACAGCGAGGTTGGTAAAAAGGCCCCTCCTAAAATTAATAAAGGCACCCCAAATGCTGCTACTAAAGCATTGACATCCTCCGTGCGACGAGCAAACTGCGTACCGAGAATAAACCCAACACCAACATAGGAAATAATACTCAGAAAAATAATCAGTATTCCTAGCACAATCGAACCCTGAAACTGAGCATTCCAAAAAGCAGCAATCGTGTAAACTAAAATGGCTTGACCGACACCAATGCAGCTATGAGCTAGGAAAATTCCTAAGAAATAAGACGTTCCGCTGAGTGGTGAGATAAAAAGACGTTTGAGGGTTTGCTGTTCTCGCTCTGCAACCACAGTTGCTACACTACCACCCAAGCAACTAAAAAATAGTGCAGCACCCACCAGTGTTGAGGGAGCAGCCTTTTCAAAAGCCTCAGCCATAGACAGCTTGGCATTTTCTGCCAGAATAACCCCATTAATCAGCAAAACGGAGACTGGAAAAATACACCAGAAAATCAGGCTGCGTCGCCGTCGTAATAATTCAATCAAAATTCGCTGGCAAACTGCCAGCGTTTCACGCCCGTATTTCATGGTGAGAAGTTACCCCAATACCGGATAAGTTAATTATTAAGGTACGCTTTTTCGCAACCTATCTGTAGACGCACGACTACTTAATATGTTCGGATCGCTGCTGCTAGGATATTAAAACACTCTCGCTTTCCCAAGCCTCGGCTCACAGTTTTTCAACAAGAGACGCATAGACTTGCCGCAACTTCAAATCGGTGATGAGTGTGGTAGTGGTAGGGGCTAGGTTGGCTAGCTTAGCTTGTTCCGATGCTGCTTTGACAACTTTTTTAGGTAGAGAAAAATCGACTCAAGCCTGAAAACCCTTTCGCTATTTGGGATGGGATAGCAGTCAGAATTGTAGATCGCACTATCTAGATAGATAGTCCTTGCAACAATGATATTGATTTGTCTTGATGACATATAATCCGTCTCAGTGATAACAATCTGTCACTGATGACAAATAATTAGGCACTGTACATTTGTTAAATGGGCGATACTGGATTTGAACCAGTGACCCCTTCCGTGTGAAGGAAGTGCGCTACCACTGTGCTAATCGCCCTTAGGTTTTTAAGTTTATCACAGGCATTCACAGCCAACAACCCTTCTACACAAAGGAAGCAGTTATTTGATTCAGCGATCGCTGTCAATCATGTTAAGATTGCTCCACCCATTAAGCGCTGGTAACGATAATCTAACTCAGCTTTTAATAAGGGCGATCGCTCTAAGTTGGCATCTTGTGCCATCACTCTCTCGGCGGCATCCCGCGCGATATTCAAAACTTCCTGATCTTCCACCAAACTCGCCAAGGCAAAATCTGGCACCCCAGACTGCCGAGTTCCCAGCACTTGACCGGGACCGCGTAGCCGCATATCCATCTCGGCAATAAAAAAGCCGTCTTGGGATTGTTCTAATACATTGAGCCGGTAACGAGCATCTGCGGTTTTGGTACTGCTCATTAGAAGGCAGAAAGATTGAGCAGCACCGCGACCAACGCGCCCCCGCAACTGGTGTAACTGCGATAAGCCAAAGCGTTCGGCATTCTCAATCATCATCACCGTTGCATTCGGCACATCCACGCCCACTTCAATCACCGTGGTGGAAACAATGATTTGAGTCTGGTTATCGCGGAACCGGGTAATTGCCTCATCTTTTTCCGCTGAAGTCATGCGACCGTGCAGTAATCCGACTTGGAACTGAGGAAAAACACTTTCTGAGAGGCGCTGATGCTCCTCCACTGCCGAACGCACATCCAACTTTTCCGATTCTTCAATCAGGGGCAAGACGATATAAGCTTGACGCCCTTGAGCAACTTCGCGGCAGATCAAATCGTAGGCATTGGTGCGTTCTTTGCCCGTGAGTACGGTCGTATGAATTGCTTGCCGACCCGGTGGCATCTCATCAATCTGGCTCACATCCAAATCCCCATGAACTGTCAGCGCCAAGGTGCGGGGAATTGGCGTGGCGGTCATGGTTAATACATGGGGTTGTTCGCCTTTTTGCTGCAACAACGCCCGTTGTTCCACTCCAAAGCGGTGTTGTTCGTCAATCACGACTAACCCCAACTTATGAAAATTAACTTTCTCTTGAATCAGGGCATGAGTCCCTACTAATAGAGGCAGTTCGCCGGTTTCTAGATGGGCATGAATTTGGCGGCGTTTGGCAGTTTTGGTGGAACCTGTCAGCAGTTCTACAGGCAAGTACAGAAGATTGAACCAACTGACTAACTTGCGATAGTGCTGTTCTGCCAAAACTTCAGTGGGAGCCATTAGCGCCGCTTGGTAGCCGGATTGAATCGCGGCGAGGATTGCAATGACTGCCACGACCGTTTTCCCAGAACCGACATCGCCTTGCACCAACCGATTCATCGGGGTGGATGACTGCAAATCGTTGAGGATGTCGTTCAGTACCCGCTGTTGGGCACCTGTTAATCGAAAAGGCAAAACTTGGTGGAATTGTTCAATCAGCTTCCCTCTGGGAGCCAAGATAGCGCTGGACTGCTTTTGGCGTTGGGCTTGGCGACGGAGGAGGAAACCCAACTGAAGGTAGAAAAACTCATCGAAGACTAAACGGCGACGGGCGGCTTCCTTGGCGGCACTGTCGGCAGGAAAATGGATGTTGGCGATCGCATCCGACAACTTCATCAATCCATACCCATCCCGTAAAACCGTGGGTAAAGGATCTTTGAGCTGGGCGGCGGCGGGGAGAGCAGCAATGACCGCCTGTCTCACCATATCTGCCGCTACGCCCTCTGTTAGGGGATACACCGGCACCACTCGACCAATGGTGTGGGAGTCAATCGGGTCTCCAGGGTTTGCCAAAACTTCCAGTTGTGGATCGTCCAAAGTCAGACCATATTGACTTTTTTTCACCAAGCCAGAAGCCGCCACGACTGCGCCTTGGGGATATCGATTTTTTATCCCTTCTTGCCAGCCGCGATTGCTGTAGCGAGAACCGGCAAAAAAGCGGCTGAGGCTGATTTGACCCGTGCGATCTTTCAGCACCACCTGCATTATGGTTAATTTCTTGTTTTTTGGGCTACTAAAACAAGTACAGCGCTTCACCGTTCCTATCAGTGTCACCGTTTCACCCGATTCCAGCTCAGAGATATTCACCTGACGCGCATAGTCAATGTGGTCGCGGGGGTAATAAAAGAGGATATCCCGCACCGTATGCAGATCCAGCTTGGCTAAATACCCGCCTTTTCTAACTCCCACATCTGGCAAACTGGTCAGCGGTTGGTCAAGAGAAATCGCTGCGTTGGACTGGACGAGGGGCGTGGTGCGCGGGGCTTGAGTATCGGGGGATGGGGGCGATTTAATTGTCTCTACTTGCTGCTGATTGTCTTCATTTCGCTGATGCGATCGCGATCGCGCTTGCCTCTCCATGACTTGTTGCATCTGATGGAGAAATCGGCGCGTTTCCAAGACCAAGTGTTGTCGCTGGGAGAGGGTGAGGTTCGGGTAACGGGCAAACTGAGACGCCATCTCTTGCCACCGATGTCGCTCTATCAGCGGCAAAAAAGATGGGGTTTTTCCGAACTCTAGGCTTAAGAATTCACTGAAGCGATATTGTTTCCCCATTAAGTCCGTAAAGCCCCGTTCTGCCTCGACTGAAAGGGCTTTCTGCAATCGCAGCCAATCCGGTGATTCTATTTGCATCTTCTCTCCCCTTTTTGTTAATTGCTAGTAGCGAATGGCTGATTACCCGCCAATAGCCGTCCTCACCCGGATATTGTCAATCCTCACGACGATTCCCATTATTCTTCAAACCAACAGGCACGCCAAGCCGCTTCTGCCGCAGCCACAGTGCGCTCTCGTTGCTTCTTCTGAAATTCTCGGCGCAGGGTGCTAAGCCGTGCGCTGAGGGTCCGAATCTGGTTGCGTCCTGCCATTACCGTTGAATCAGCAAATTCAATCTCAGATAACCGCAGATGGATGGCGATAATCGGTATTAAAGGAGAGTTTTGTAAAGTCGGGAGATTTGACGTTTCTACCGGCTCATTTTCTATTTGAACCACAAATTTTAAAAGATTGGGGCGTCCCACCACAGGCTCACCAGATGGCTCCGCTCTAACAGCAGCTTCCAGAACAGCTTCCGGAAAGTTTTTCGGTAATATCCCCACTTCCTGTAGTAGACGATTGCTTTGGCAAGAAAGAGCGAGCAAGGTTTCGCTCATGGCGTTTTCCACCGCTTCCTGCCATCGAGCCAAATCCTCTGGGTTGTTTGTCGGGACGTTAGAAAAGGTAAAGCGACTGGTTGAGCGATCGCGATCGCTATTGAGACTTGGGGTGTCGAGAGTGTCTTGTGGTGCTAGCATCTCGATGGCTAAGTCATCAGTCGGGGTAGGGAAATCCTCTTCTGGAGAGGGTTCTTGGGATAGTCCCCCGCGCGATGTTTCAGCAGGACGGCTTCTTTCAAGGTTTCGCAGTTGGGGTTGAGCAAGCCTTGCCTGTTGCTGAAGGTTCTGTTGCAATTGTTGTCGTTCTCTAAGAGACAGACTCAGAAACGCTTCCGGATAGACTTGGGTGCAAAGATAATAACTCGCCACGATCAACTGCTGCCGCATGGCTTGTCCTAAGGCAGTCAGATAATCGTTGTAGGTATCGTGGAATTCTATAGCGATCGCTTTGATTGCTTCTTCCAGCGCTGCCATATCCCGCTCAATTTCCTCTACTCTTCTCGCCATTGCTGCTTACATCTGTCAATCGGGACGGTACGGGCGTACAGATGTACTTCCCTACTTTAGAATACCGATTCCTCGTCATTCGGTCATTCGGTTATTCGTCTATCGGTCAGAAGCAACAGACGAATCCCTATTGACTAACGACTCATAATAACGCGATGTAGAACTAACTTTGAGATTGACCCTAAACCACTTCCCTGGTATCAAAGAGCCTCTAATCGCCCCTCTCCTTGCCGCCGATACCCTACTCCCCTATAACCTTTGAAATGCTTACCTAAAGAGCTTTAAAGCGATCGCCTTTGTGATAATTTATTCGTGAAACGGTATCCGATAGATAGGCAGTAGTGTCAGGGCGTGGCAAAAAAGCTACCGATTCTCCATTTCCCTCCCTGTCGGTTCGCTGAAATTCACCGATTTAGCCGCCTCTATTCTGATAACGCTGCTTCTCCAATCAACGGCAGCGTCACCGTAAAACTCGTGCCGACTCCGACTTCACTCATCATTGAAATCTCGCCCCCATGTGCCTCCACACACTTTTTGACCATCGCTAATCCCAACCCAGTGCCAGGAATTGTGCCGACGTTTCTAGCACGATTGAAAGGATGAAACAGCCGAGGTTGATCTTCTTTGGGAATGCCAATTCCTTGATCTTGAATCTGAAAGATGACTGTTTTCTCGTGGCTTCTTAGTTCAAAACGCACTGTGCCGCCTTCCGGTGAATACTTAATCGCGTTAGCGAGTAAATTATCTAAAATATGCCGCAGTAGGGTTTCATCCCATAACGCCTCTCCCAAGTCCTCTTGACAAGTGAAAATAAGTTGATATTTGTCAAGTGTAAAGAGTTGCAACTCTTCGACCAATTTGTGACAGAATGATTTCAAATCAAGGGGAATCAGTTGGCACTGAAGTTGCCCTGAATCAGCTTTCCCGATAAACGTAATTTCATCTAATAGCTGAGCCAGATTTTTAATTGCTGAACGAATCAGTTTGAGATGAGTATGTTTTTTCTCATCGCTCAGTTTTTGATCGTAGTCTTGGAGCAATCCAGCAGAAAGGAGAATCCTATTCAGAGGATTGCGGAAATCGTGAGAAAGCATAGAAACAAATTCAGATTTAGACTGATTGATTTCTTTGGCTTTCACTAGCTCAGCCGTTCGTTCCTGAACTCGGATTTCTAACGCCTCATTAACTGTTCGTAATGTTTCCGAAACCTGCTTTCGCTCAATTGCATAGCACAAAGAGCGCACTAGCACCTCTACATTAACTTGGCGCTTAACCAGATAATCTTGTGCCCCCTGTCGGACTGCTTCTATCGCTAATTCATCGTCATTCGTATTTGTCAGCACAACAATCGGTAAGCCAGAAGCGTGGCTGTTTAGGGGAGCTAGAGAACACAAACCTTCACTGTCAGGTAGGGTCAGATCCAACAAAATTACATCAAAGCAATCTTCATTGAGTCGATTGAGCGCTTCCCTCAATCGTTTGACATGCACCAGACTAAACTGTTTGAACTTGGCTTGTTTCAGAAGCTCTTGCAGGAATCTGGCTTCTGCCAAGTTATCCTCAATCAACAAGATTTTTATTGAGCTTCCAGGCATAATTTTCTGGGATCTCCCCTCCCCTCCTGTTCCCGCTCGGCAACTGCTTGCATTTTAACAAGATACGAAAATTTCTTGTCATCATTCCGATGGCAGGGTAACAGTTTCCAGCCAAAACTCTTCAATTCCTTTAACAATTTTAAAGAGCTGGCTGAGGTTGCGGGATTTGGTGATGTAGCAATTTACGTGCAAGTCATAGCTGTGGAAAATATCATCTTCATTTTTAGAAGTTGTCAGCACTACTACTGGGATGCGTTTCAGCTTGGGGTCGGCTTTAATTTCCGCCAAGACTTCTCGACCATCCTTCTTCGGCAAGTTCAAATCCAGCAGAATCAGGTCAGGGCGAGGTGCATCAGCATACTCGCCCTCTTGGCGCAAGAAAGCCATCGCATCCACACCATCTCTGACTGTCACGACTTGGTGTGGAAGCGAGCTATTTTTTAAGGCTTCTTGGATTAAGCGGATATCGGCTTTATTGTCCTCGACTAAAAAGATTGTTTTGTGGTTTTCTTCCGTTTCTACGCTCACGATCGCGTCCCCCTACTGGAATCGTAAAGTAGAATGTTGCACCCTGACCTAATTGGGACTCGACCCAGATGCGCCCTCGGTGACACTCAACAATCTTTTTGCAAATTGCTAAACCCATTCCTGTACCTTGATACTCATCCCGCGTATGCAGACGCTGAAAGATAACAAAAATGCGATCGCTAAACTGCGGATCGATGCCAATCCCGTTATCCCGTACTGAGAATAGCCACGCATCCTCTAGTCGAGAAGCTCCTACATGGATTTCTGGCGGTTGCTCGCTGCGGAACTTGATAGCATTGCCAATCAGGTTCTGGAACAGTTGCATCAACTGGGTGCTATCTGCCATAACCGTCGGCAAGGGATCGTGAGCGATCGCAGCTCCCGTTTCCGAGATGCGTCCTCGCAAATTAGCCAAGGCACGGTCTAAAGCCGTGTCCACCCCTGTCATTTCAAACTCGATAGCCTGCATATCCACCTTAGAGTATGCCAGCACGTCATCAATTAGCGTCTGCATTAAGCTGACTCCCTCAACAGTGAAGCCAATGAATTCCTTCGCGTCTTCGTCGAGTTGCTCTAGATAGCGCATCTCCAAAAGTTGTACGTAGTTCGCTACCTGATTGAGTGGCTCTTGCAAGTCATGGGAGGCGACGTAAGCAAACTTTTTCAGCTCAGCATTGGAACGTTCTAAATCTTGAGCTAATTGGGCAAGTTCATCAGCTTGGCGCAGCACAATGTTAATAATTGCCTTTCTGAGTTCAAGTGCAGCTTTAATTTCTACCTGTTTCCAGGGTAAAGACGTTAAGCGAACCGTTTCTTTCCACAGATCAAATGATTTGCGAGGACACAGACGAATATTTCCCTCTGACTGGTTTACTTCAAACGCCTTATTTGGGTCGCCACCCCAATTCACGGTTTGAATTACTTCCGGTCGAAACCACAAAACATAGTTATTCTTAGAAATCGGAATCGCTAATAAGCCACTGGCAACGTTTTTGAAACTTTCTGCATCTGGATAAATCTGAGGTAAGGAATCGCTATAGAAGACTTCTTCCTCGACGTTATTCTTTAGCCATTGGACTAAAAAGTTGAGTTCTTCTTCTGTGGGAGTCTCACCAACCATCGTGCAATCCCCGCCAAAGCACACGGCAGCACCTTTAGCGTTAGCAAGCTCCAGCAGATTCGGTTGGTGTTTAACTAAACCATCAATAAAGTTTTCTTCTTGAGACATATATTCAACCAAGGCTGATTGGATATATGCCAGCTTCATGCGATAGCCGTAATCTTCAGTTTCTTCTCTGGTTGAGATTTCTGAAAAGATGACGCGCCCCAAGAATTCGCAAGCTTTTCGCAGCTCATAAGAAACATACTTGGGGGACTGATGATGGCAAGCAATCAGTCCCCAAAGTTTTTGCTCTTTCATCAAAGAAATTGTCAGAGAAGCACCCACACCCATATTGTGCAAGTACTGGATATGACAAGGAGACGCGCTTCTGAGAATAGAGTTCGTTAAATCAAGCGGACGCTGATTAACTGGATTAAGAATCGGAAAAAGTTCAGCAGATTGAGAAGTGGCATCCGGGATTAACCTGATCCAATTCGAGGTAAATAACTTTCTAGCTGGTTTAGGAATATCTGATTCTGGGAAGTGGAGACCTAAGTAAGGCTCCATACTTTCTAGTTTTTCTTCAGCGAGGACAGATCCATGCCCATCGTCATCAAACTTATATAGCATCACCCTGTCAAATCCGGTGACTTTTCGCACCTCTTTCACAATGATTTGACAAAAGTCACCCAGAGTTGATGTTTTTTCTAACTGGTTGATAGAGGCTCTGGCTAGATGATAAAAGCTTAAGAAGGGGATGTTTTCTTGGGAAATCGCAGGTTCTAATTCCAAAATTAAAAATCCATCTGCATTCCGGTGGAAAATGCCATCAAAGACTAAATACTCATCACCTTTTCTTCTAGCCCAAATCTTGATAGGGTTGATAAAATCAAGATTTTCTTCTAATAGTCCTGCTTTAATTCTGTCTACTTGGAACGGGTCGAGAACTTCTTCTAATTTCTTTTGCAGCATATTTTCGGGGGAGATTCCGAAAACTGTGGATATATTGCTGCTAACTTGTAATATTGTTAACTCAGGTTCTGCGAGAACGAAAATTATTCCGTGAGGCTGAACTTTACTAGCATTATGAATGGGTGCTTCTTTCAAGCTAGTTATATTAATCCCTGGCACTTGTAAATTGATTTCCATTACGATCCTTCCTTTTTTCTGGAACTATCAGAAGTAGATTATCTATAGGATTGAATACCCTAAAAGGATTTCCCGCACCAGCTAAATGTCCCTTTCGTAGCGCTGTATTACTGGCAAATAGTCAGCTCGATCCTGAACTCCAAGATACAATTCTTGTCTATTTAGGGGCTAAAAAATTTCGTTACTTTTCTAGTGAGTTTGCACTCCTCAACGGTGTTTCGCAGTGTCCCCTTAATCTGCTCGCGCTCAAAAGTCTAGCACAAGGATCGAGGCAACACTCCTAAGGAGGATGTTAAGAATTCCACCCAAACAAAAAGTTTTTCTGCTTTTAGTGTTTCTGTCTTTATAAAGGGTTTCCAAGGTGTTAATTTGTTGAGATATATAGAATGGGGATATCGTGCCTACAAGCGCTGAAAATCTCTTGAAAATAAAGATAAAAAAAGACAGGTTTCCATCATGGAAACCTGTCCTTCCTAGGGATTCAGCCAGAAAACTTGCTGATTAATTGCCGCCCATTTGAGCTGCAACTTCCTCAGCAAAATTGCTTTCTTTCTTTTCCAGTCCTTCACCGAGAATAAATCGGACGAAGCGACGGACTTGGATGTTTTCACCTAGCGTCGCAATATTTTGCTTGATCAACTCTTCCACCGTGATACTTTGGTCACGAATGTAGGGCTGATCGACCAAGCTCAACTCTTGCAGGCGTTTGTCAATTCGACCCTGAACAATCTTTTCTTTGATGTTCTGCGGCTTGTTGCCTAGGTCATCCCGGCCCATTTCGATTTCTTTTTCCTTCTCAACGATTTGAGCGGGAATGTCGCCAACCTTCACGTATTCAACGTTGGGGCAAGCTGCAATCTGCATAGCTATGTTCCGCACCAGAGTTTGGAAGGCTTCGTTGCGGGCGACAAAGTCTGTCTCGCAGTTCACTTCCACCAGGACGCCGACTCGACCTCCGGTATGGATGTAGCTGCCAACCAGTCCTTCTGAGGCTTGGCGATCGCCTTTTTTCCCAGCGCTAACCATTCCCTTTTGACGCAGCCATTCAATGGCTTTGTCCATATCGCCATCGGTTTCTTTTAGCGCTTTTTTGCAGTCCATCATGCCGACACCAGTTTTTTGGCGCAGCTCGTTCACGAGTTTTGCAGATATTTCCGCCATTTCCTCAGTTCCTAACTAAGAATTGATGTTTCTAACGCTGAATTATCCCTCGGTTTCTTCTTCCTCTTCATCAGGAACCGAGTCGATTTCCTCGTATTCGATATCGTCTTCAGCGCCTTCGTAATCTTCGTAATCCTCTTCTGCTTCTGCGTCTAGCTGACCGTGACGACCTTCATA
Organism: Trichocoleus sp. DQ-A1; assembly: GCF_039961955.1. Taxonomy (NCBI): domain Bacteria; kingdom Bacillati; phylum Cyanobacteriota; class Cyanophyceae; order Leptolyngbyales; family Trichocoleusaceae; genus Trichocoleus; species Trichocoleus sp. DQ-A1. The sequence continues at coordinate 108,753 of NZ_JAMPKE010000011.1, read as the reverse complement.
GATAGCGTCTGCCAACTTACCCACTATTAGCTTAATGGAGCGGATAGCATCGTCATTGGCTGGAACGGGAATATCCACTACATCCGGGTCGCAGTTTGTATCCAGCAGCGCGACGATAGGAATCCCCAGTTTTTGGCATTCTTGAACTGCATTATATTCCCGGCGCTGATCCACGATCACGACGATGTCGGGAACTTTCCGCATTTGCTTAATCCCGCCGAGGTATTTCTGCAATTTGGTCATTTCCCGGCGCAGCATCGAAGCTTCTTTCTTGGGCAGTAAGTCGAGGACTCCGGTTTCTTCCCGGCGTTCCAAATCTTTTAGGCGCTCTACCCGTGTTTTAATTGTCGTCCAGTTGGTGAGCATTCCCCCCAACCAACGTTGGTTGATGTAGTAAGAACCACAACGAGCGGCTTCTTGAGCCACAATTCCTGCGGCTTGACGCTTGGTACCGATGAAGAGAACCTTCTTGCCCTGTTCTGCGGCGGTTCGCATATAGGTGTAGGCATCTTCCATCAGCTGGGCAGTCTGAACCAAGTCGATGATGTGGACGCCATTGCGGGACGTATAGATGTATGGAGCCATTTTTGGGTTCCACCGGCGGGTCTGGTGCCCAAAGTGAACACCCGACTCCATCATCTGAGCCAAAGAAACAACTGACATATTTATTTTCCTTTCGGGTTAATCCTCCATCCAGGCGTATTTCCAGCGGAAACACCCGAAACCCTGAATGTGCGGAATGTACGAATTTAGACAACTCTTCCAGTTTATCAGAGTTATAAGGGCTTTGATGGGAAAATTTGCAGGAAAAACATTGAAAAATAGGCTAGCACAGTTGCGGTAGCCGATTTCTAGACATTTGGCAAGGAAAATATTAAAAGATTAGCGATCGCGCAAAATAAATCGCTCGCATCCTTAGCAGTGCAATCATGTAAATTAGGCTTTTTGCCTCGCTTCGGCGTAGGCTGCATAAACACCTTGAACGTTGTACCAATTAAGGAAAATTCGAGCAATTTCTAAGGCTAATTGAGGTTTACCTTGATTAATCAGCCATTGCAAAAAGGGTGCCATTGTGCGCTCGTTGAGTCTGCCACCGATGGAAAGAAGACCCCAGAGGATGCGGTGAAGGAGGGTCATTTGAATCATCATTTTGACATCCCAGGTAGGGTGCTTTTGATAGAATAAAACGCCCATCCGTCCCCGTTGGATTTCTCGATCGATCATGGGGGGAATTTGTTCTAAGGCAAAGGGGGGGTGCCAGTGATAGCCGACTGCGGCTGGACATTTAATCAGTTTTAAACCCAATTGTTTGAGCCTGATGCCGAGTTCTAAATCTTCCCAGCCGTAAAGTTGAAAGCGGGTGTCAAATAATCCAGCTTTTTCGAGCCATTTACGAGCGATCGCTACATTCCCCGTGGCAAAGTAAGCAGCGGAAAAATCCGTGATTTTGTAGGGTTCCGAGGTGGGATTCTCGAAGTTATTCGTATTGATCACCCAACCGTAGGTGAAGAGGCGATCGCTTCCGAGATTCTTTTCTCCTTCAACTAAGGCGTCGGCGTGTGCTTGGAGAAAATGCTCGGTAACGACTAAATCGCTATCAATAAAGATAATGGTGTCACCCTGAGCCTGTTCTACACCTAGATTACGGGCGGCGGCTGGCCCTTGATGATCTTGCAAGAGCGATCGCACGTGAGGAAACTCTGCGGCGTGTTGGGATAACCACTCCAACGTGCCATCCGTCGAACCATCATCCACCAGCACCACTTCATAGCCGCTGACGACGCTACCAGCACTCAACTGCTGGTGTTCCATTGCTCTAAGGCATCTTTCTAGAATCGGCTTGCGGTTATAAGTTGGAATGACAACGCTAAAAAACACGATTTCCCCCGGATGACAACACTTTTAGTATCTCTCAAAGAACTGTAAGCCAATGAACAGAAAGCATTTTCATCTATCCCCTGGTGCCCTGGATGGCTATGGCTGAAGATTAATCTGTGCTATTCCTGACAAGACTTGGCATAGATTAGTTGCATAATAAGAACTCGTTGTTTTGCGGAAGTGAGAGATCAATGGGTCGTGCTACCAAAGTTGTGCTGGCATATTCAGGGGGAGTCGATACCTCCGTCTGCATCCCATACCTGAAGGAGGAATGGGGAGTTGAAGAGGTAATTACCCTGGCGGCGGATTTGGGACAGGGAGACGAACTAGAGCCAGTCCGGGAAAAAGCGCTAAAATCGGGTGCTAGCGAATCGCTGGTTGCCGATGCTACAGAAAGTTTTGTCAAAGATTATGCGTTTCCAGCGATTCAAGCGAACGCTCTTTATGAAAATCGCTATCCCCTCCAGACTGCTTTGGCACGTCCGCTGATTGCCAAACTTTTAGTCGAAGCGGCTGAAAAATACGGTGCGGATGCGGTGGCGCACGGATGCACGGGGAAGGGCAATGACCAAGTTCGGTTTGATGTATCGATTGCGGCGCTGAACCCAGATTTGAAGGTGTTGGCACCAGCGCGGGAATGGGGGATGAGCCGAGAGGAAACCATCGCTTATGGTGAGCGTTATGGGATTCCTTCGCCCGTGAAAAAGAAATCTCCCTACAGTATCGATCGCAATTTATTTGGTCGCAGCATTGAGGCGGGACCCCTAGAAGATCCTTGGACGGAACCGCTAGAAGAAATCTATGCGATGACCAAAGCGATCGCTGACACGCCCAATGAGCCAGAATACGTTGAAATTGGCTTTGAAAAAGGCATCCCGATCTCCCTCAACGGTGAAGCTTTGCCGCCTGTGGCGCTAATTACGAAACTCAACGAAATTGCCGGAAATCACGGTGTCGGGCGGATCGATATGATCGAAAACCGCCTAGTGGGTATCAAATCGCGGGAAATCTATGAAGCCCCGGCTTTAATGGTTTTAATTCATGCCCACCGCGACTTAGAAAGTCTCACCTTAACCGCAGATGTGACCCACTACAAGCGCGGTATCGAAGAAACTTATACTCAGCTAGTTTATAACGGTCTTTGGTATAGTCCGCTCAAAGCCGCCCTGGATGCCTTCATTCAACAAACACAGGAGCGGGTATCGGGAACGGTGCGAGTTAAACTTTTTAAGGGCAACTCGATGACTGTGGGGCGTAAATCTGAGAAGTCCCTTTACAGCCCGACGTTAGCAACTTATGGAGCTGAAGACCAGTTTGACCATAAAGCTGCTGAAGGATTTATCTACGTTTGGGGATTACCGACTCGCGTTTGGTCGCAAAAAGCGAGAGGTTAGTTTGAAAGTTTTGAGTTTTGAGTTTTGAGTTTTGAGTGAGAAAACACATTCTTTTCATTCAAAACTTAATCGCTCATCACTCAAAACTTTTTCTAATCTCCCTCGATTGAACGCTTGGCTTCGCGGGACTCTAGCCACAGAGGAACGGCAATCCAGGCAATCAACAGGAATAACGCAATTAAACCAAATTGAGCGACCCACACAACTAATTGTTCCAGGGGTACCAGTCGCCCTGCGAAAAAGGACAACGTGACCATTACCGATGCCCAAGCAGTCGCCCCAGCTATGTTATAAGCCATAAACTTGAGGAAGGGCATTTGGGCAATTCCAGCGAGAGGACTGGCGACAATTCGCAGCACAGCCAGGAAACGACCGAGAAACACTGTTTTTCCGGCGTTCTCGCTCACTTGTTGCTTGAGTTGTAAGAGTTTTTCTTCGCGGATGCGGAAAAATCCCCCAACTTTCACCAGCAGGGGCCAGCCGCCTTTTCTGCCAATCCAGTAACCGCAAGTACCACCGACAACTGCACCAGCGATCGCACTCCCTAGCACGAACCAGTAACTCAGTTCCTTACTTCCCGCCAAGAAACCCCCGGCGAGCGTGATTGTTTCACCAGGGATGGGAATGCCAAGATTTTCCAGCAAAATCCCCAAAAAAACTGCCCAGTAACCGTAGTGGTGGGCAATTTCTTTGATATTTTCTACAGATACAAACTCTAAAGACATTTATCTGGGTCTTTACATAGATTCATACTTCTATCATAGTGGCTCGATCCGCTCAGGGTGTCAATCAGGGCGGGAAATCTTGAGATTGTTATCGAGACGGCTACGGGCGAGGATTTTGCCCCTAGCACTCAAGGGCGATCGCACTCCTCTTCATCGGCAAATAGGCAGCCCAATATCTTTCTTGAGGAAATAAGGATTAAACAGGCGAGTTTACGTCTTTTTCGATTTGCTGCTTCGCCTTAAAAAAACATTTTCAGCAGGTATACCGACGGACAGATGCCAAATTTTAATTTTATTCTTATTAAGACTGTTAAAAAGTAATGCTCGTCAGGACTCAAACCAAAAACCAGTTGTGAGTGAATTTGCAACTGTGGCTGAGTGAGGACTTCTCTAGCTTTACCCTTGAGGAGAGGAACTCTAAGATAGAGGTATTTTGTTTCTAATATTATTTTATGTCTAAAGACTCAATAAAAGTGCTTTTAATTGAGGATGACGAGGATGACTATATTCTGACGCGCGATCTCCTCTCAGAAATTGAGCGAGAAAAGTTTGATCTCGAATGGGTAGATAGTTATGATGCTGCTTTAGAAAAGATTCAGATGCATCAACATGATGTCTATTTAGTGGACTATCGTCTTGGCGCACACAACGGCTTGGAATTGTTACAAGAAGCCATTTCAACTAATTGTAAAGCGCCGATCATCTTGCTGACCGGGCAAGGAGATCGGGAAGTAGACTTTGCAGCAATGAAAGCGGGAGCTGCCGATTACTTAGTTAAGGGGAAGATGGACGCGCCGCTATTAGAGCGGGCGATCCGCTACTCGATCGAGCGAGTCAAAACGTTAGAGGCGCTGCGGGAGAGTGAATCGCGGCTAGAGAATATTCTTGGCTCGCTCGATGACAGCGTATGGTCGGTTTCAGCCATCACTAGGGAGCCGATTTACATCAGTCCGGCGGCGGCGGAAATTTATGGTCGTCCAGTCTCCCAGTTTTTCGAGCGCCCGAACCTCTGGCTGGAGGTGATTCACCCAGAGGATCGAGAACGAATAGAAGCGATGACGCAAGCGTTACTCCAAGTCGGTGCAGCAGACGAAGAGTATCGTATTTTCCGACCGGACGGGCAAGAGCGTTGGATTCGCAATCGCGCTCATCTAGGGCGTGACGCGAATGGGAATGTCATCCGAATCGATGGTTTGGCTGCCGATATTACCAAACGCAAGCAGGCAGAAGAAGCCTTGCGGTCAGCTATGCGCGAAAACAGCCAGCTAGCGGCGGCGATCGCTAACCTGACAACTGGAGTTACAATCACCGATCCAACTTTACCTGACAATCCAATTATCTTTGTTAATCCTGCTTTTACTGCCATCACCGGCTACTCGGCGGCGGAAGTGATGGGTTCTAATTGCCGCTTTCTACAAGGGAAAGATACCGATTTCACTGTTGTGAAAGTGATGCGAGAAGCGATCGCATCAAAGCAACCGATTATGTGTGTAGTCCTGAACTACTGCAAAGATGGGACACCGTTCTGGAATGAACTCACCATCAACCCAGTTTTTGATAACGAAGGGAAACTCATCAACTTCATCGGGTTGCAGAACGACATCACGGTTCGCAAGCAAACCGAAGAGGCAATTGAACGACTGCGCCACCAAAACGAACTAATTCTCAACTCAGCGGGTGAAGGAATTTATGGTTTGGATATTCATGGAAACGCCACCTTTGTTAATCCAGCTGCTGCGAGAATGCTGGGATGGGAAGTTGAAGAACTCATTGGCAAACCCTTGCATTTTATTTGCCACCATTCAAAAGCCGATGGCGCTCCTTATCCGCGAGAAGCGTGTCCAATTTATGCAGCCTTTAAGGATGGCACAGTTCAACAAATAGAAGAAGAAGTCTTTTGGCGAAAAGACGGTACGAGCTTTCCCGTTGAATACATCAGCACCCCCATTCGAGAAAATGGTCAGTTGGTGGGTGCAGTCGTTACCTTCCAAGATATTACCGAGCGCGTAGGGGCAGCTACCAAGGCCGCCCAAACCCAGGAGGCTTTGCGTGAGAGTCAAGAACGTTATGAACTCGCCGTTTCTGGTGCTAACGACGGACTTTGGGACTGGAATTTAAAAACAAACGAAATTTATTTTTCTCCTCGCTGGAAATCCATGCTGGGCTGCGAGGAGAGCGAAATTAGCAATACGCCTGATGCCTGGTTTGAGCGAGTGCATCCTGAGGATATCGAGCAGTTGAAAGGGCAGATTTCTTTACATCTGGAAGGGCTGACCCCCCATTTTGAGAACGAACATCGCATACTACACAAAGACGGAACATACCGTTGGATGCTAATCCGGGGGATGGCTGTACGAGACACGAATGGGAAAGCCTCTCGCATGGCTGGCTCTCAAACTGACATCACCGAGCGCAAGCAAGTTGAGAAACAACTCCTCCATGATGCTTTTCATGACGTGTTGACAGGCTTACCAAACCGAGCCTTGTTTAGGGATCGGTTGGGACAGGCAATTGAACGGTCAAAACGAACCAGTGACTATTTCTTCGCCGTCCTTTTTCTAGATATTGATCGCTTCAAGGTGATTAATGACAGCTTGGGACACATGATTGGCGATCAATTGCTGGTAGCGATCGCGCAGCGGTTGAAAGCTTGCCTGCGGGGTGGAGATACAGTTGCACGGTTAGGTGGAGATGAGTTCACCATCCTGCTCGACGATGTCAAAAATATCAATAACGCCACTGACATTGCCGAGCGCATCCACTTAGAACTTATGCATCCTTTCAGCCTTAACGAGCAAGAGGTATTCACGACAGCAAGCATCGGCATTGCCATCGGGGGTGGTTCGCAAAGCGCCCCAGCAATTGGATATGACTGTCCGGAAAATCTCCTGCGCGATGCTGACACCGCAATGTATCGTGCCAAATCAATGGGGAGAGCGCGTCACGAAGTCTTTGATACCACCATGCATACCCGCGCGGTGGCACTCTTGCAACTGGAAAACGACTTGCGGCGTGCGATCGAGCGGGATGAATTTCAGCTTCACTATCAACCCATTGTGTCATTGACAACTGGCAGGCTTGACGGGTTCGAGGCGCTTGTACGCTGGCAGCATCCGGAGCGCGGTTTAATCTCTCCAGCGGAATTTATTCCCATTGCCGAAGAAACAGGTTTAATTGTTCCCATTGGGCTGTGGGTACTCTACAATGCATGTTACCAAATGTATGATTGGCAGCAATTTTATCCAGAATTACTATTAACAATCAGTGTTAATCTTTCGAGCAAACAGTTTTTACAACCAGATTTAGTCAAGCAAATCGCTCAAATTTTGCGGGAGACTCGCCTGGATGCGCGAAGCTTGAAGTTAGAAATTACTGAAAGTGCAGTTATGGAAAACGCAGAATCGGCAATCAAAATGCTTTTCCAACTAAAAGCTTTAGGCGTGCATCTGCATATTGATGACTTCGGCACTGGCTATTCATCCTTAAGCTATCTGCATCGGTTTCCCATCGATCAGTTAAAGATTGATCGTTCTTTTATTAGTAGAATTGGGGCGAAAGACGACAGTTTAGAAATTGTCCGTGCTATCGTGACCCTGGCTCATACTTTAGAGTTAAATGTGACAGCAGAAGGGGTGGAAACAGCCGAGCAACTCTCCCAACTGAGAGAAATGGAATGCGAATATGGGCAAGGATATTTTTTCGCTAAACCCTTAACTCAAGAGTCAGCAAAAGAATTAATTGTTACAACACAGCAGCTTACCACCGATTTTAATTATTTTGCCTCAATCTTTGCAAAACCTCAATAATCTTATGTGCGCTGAGTAGATGACTGAAATTTAGTATTGCTTAATGTTAGGTTTTGCCAAGGCGAAACCTAACTAGGAATTCTGCAAAACTATATTTTATAGTGTTGAGTTTTCCGCTTCATTTTCCTTTAGTGGCAATTCAACAATCTCAAACCAGTATTTTCCCAAAGCTTTCATCACAGAAACTAGAGATTCAAATGTGACTGGCTTAGCAATGTACGAGTTTGCGCCTAAACCGTAAGAACGATAGATGTCTTCCTCAGCCTTTGATGTAGTCAGCACGACGACTGGAATAGGTCGCAGTTCGGGATCGGCTTTAATCTCCTGGAGAGCCTCCCGCCCATCCTTTTTAGGCATATTCAGATCCAGCAGAATTAAACCTGGACGGGGCGATTTTATTAACTGAGTATACTTACCCCGATGGTAAAGATAATCCATCAGATCCTCACCATCTACAACAAAGTGTAGATCGTTAGCGAGTCGGCATTCTTCTAATGCATCCTTTGCTAGCAGCCGATCGTCTTCATCATCGTCAGCCATCAAGATGGTAATTAATTTTCCAGCTTTATTCACAGCGTTTTACTCACACCAAATTCCAGTACTTTCGCATAATTTGCAGTCGCGAAAAAAGGCTTGCTTTCTGAGATTGATCAGCAAAAATCTAAAATTTAAAATTCCAAAATCTATCACCTAGATTGCTTAACAGGTAGCGTGACAATGAATGTCGCCCCCTCCCCTAATATGCTTTTTGCTGTGATAGTACCACCATGACGCTCGACTATTTTACGGCAGATCGCTAAACCAACTCCCGTTCCTTCATACTCGTTACGACCGTGTAGGCGTTGGAAAACTGTGAAGATCCGATCCAGATACTTTTCGTCAAAACCAATGCCATTATCTTCGACCATAATTTGACACATGGGACGAGCTGATAAGTCTTGTGTCCAAAGCTGCTCGTCCTTCTCTAGTAATTGACTCCAAATCTTGACGACGGGTGCTTCTTCCTGACGCCGAAACTTCAGCGCATTGCTAATCAAATTCTGTAATAATTGCCGCATCTGCGACGGATCAGCATCAATCGTTAGCAGTTCGCCAATTTCTACTTGTGCGCCTACCTTCTGGATATGCACCTCCAAATCAGACAAGACCTCTTGTAGCACGTTGGTGATATTGACACGAGTAAAAGGCTGAGCTTTGCTTGTCACCCGCGAGAAGGCTAGGAGGTCATTAATAAGAGTTTGCATCCGTTGCGCCGCTTTTTGCATCCGCTCCAGGTAGTCCTTCCCCTCATTAGTTAGGGATTCTCCGTATTTGAGTTTGAGGCGATCGCCAAAGGCTTGAATTTTCCGCAATGGTTCCTGCAAGTCGTGGGAAGCGACGAAGGCAAAGTCTTGCAATTCCCGGTTGCTTTGTTCCAATTTGAAGGTATAAGCTTTTAATTTTTCCTCTGTTCGCTGTCGTTCGGCAATTTCAGCTTCAAGCTCTGTATTAATGATTAATAATTTTTGAGTACGTTCTTGCACCCGTTCTTCGAGCATTTCATTGGTGCTTTTGATTTCCCAAAACTTTTGATTAAGGGTCGCAGCCATTGACTTGAAGTTGCGAACTAGAGCGTCCAGTTCTGTCACCGAACTATTAGGCCAATCGATCAATTCTTGCTCTGAAAGTTTATGAGGCAGATTTGTCGTTACTTGCGCTAGTTTTGAGAGGGGGCTAACTAAGCTGCGGCTTAGAAGGGTTGCAAAGATGAGCGCGATCGCTGAAATTAGCATCAAAATCGCTAAACTATTGGTATGAACGCGCTCTATATGGCGGACGTCTGGTGTCGCAGACAATTCTGCAATGAGAGTCCAAGGAAGTTGGCTATCAATCGGAGTCTCTTGCACAAAGAACGAATTGTTCCAACGCACCATGACAAGCCGACTGCCACTTATCGGTAGCCACTGATAAGTCATCGGCGCAATTGGACGAATTTCGCCATCCTTACGACGATCAAATGTTTGCATTGCTACTCGCTCAGACAGAGTACTAGCAATTACAGATTTTCTGCGATCGACGAGAGTAATTTGCAGTCCCCGCTCGTCAACATTTGATTTTAGGAGTTCGTCAATACCGTTCAAATCGAGTTCTGCAATGACTAAACCACGGAAGCGATTATCTCTTAGCACGGGTACGCTGAGAATTACCTTTTGTCCGTTCACTACATCCGATAGAGTAGGTTGCAGAGTATTATTTATTTCCTTAAAGTAGGGTTTAACAGCAAGATTCAATCCAATAGTGGACTCTCCCGCTTCATTCTGTCGTGGTGAAGATGTAATTGCTTTACCTTCGGCATTGACTACATAAATCTCATGGAAATCTGGAAATGTCCGTCTAGCAAATTCTATACTTGACTGCAATGCATCCAATTTGGTAGGCTCATCAGCAGCAATCTGAGCAAATTCTTGAACTGCCTTTAGATGTTGCTGATGCCAAGAACGCATTTCAACAACTAAATCTATAGAAGCCGCCTTGAGTTCTGCATTAGCTGTTGTCTTGATGTTATCAATTACGCGGCGGCTGTCTAAAACCATAAGAATTAGAGTAGGAAAGAAGACAAAAGCTACTAACAAATTAAAAACAGTTTGTTGCAAAGAAAGCGTGCTAACTGCTTGAGGACGACCTAGCCATTTATGAATCGGTAAATGAGTCAGTATCAAGCTAGCAATTAAAGCATTGAAAATCCCGTTTACAGGCTGCTTTAACAAGATAATCAACGCTTGTGTAGTATCTACGTGCAAGATAATGGCATAAAATAGCCAAATGAGAGGCATCCCGATGAACAGCCAGAAAATTCCGTCTAGCAGCACGATATTCTGACGTAGACGATGAAACAATAAACTAACAAAGAATGCTTCAGCGGTAAAGGTAATTACCGTGTAGGGATGATGCCAAATAAAATAGGTACAAATGCCAGAAATGAAGCCTGCAAAAGTACCCCAACCTGTACCGTACAAAAATACTATAATCCAAACGGCAATGCTGCCAAATAGGAAATCTATATCGAAAAATAATGACCAACGGAAATAATTACCTAAATATCCGGCGGCGATTAAAATACTTAGTCCAAAAGCGGCTTTGGTTCGGGCGTAAAACGGTGTTATTTTTGGGAGATAAGGACTTAAATTCATAACTACGGCTTGTTTTTCTTGATTGATGTTGAGCCAGATAAATTCTGTTAGAGCCAGTCGCTTTACTCACAAACTGGACTTCTTATTACCTCCCCTTTTTTGAGTGTAGTGGTGAGTGAGGGTGGGGAGATAGGTAAGATGATATGTATCTTCGCAAAACTAAAAAGGCATAAGAACTATTAAAGATTCCTAATTATCATGGCTAATATTTCATAAATTAATTCAGATTAATATGCTAATTATTAAGAAATGTGGTTTAGAGCGATCGCTTATCTAATCCCTACTACCATCTCTACCCGTTTCTCACCAGTTCTCTTCATTTTTGCCTACTTGCTAAGGGATCATTGCTGCAAGAAGATAAAAAAGCATTAGTTTATTAATTACTGCAATAACTCTAAAACAGCTCAGCTTCTTAGCCAATTGTTACGCGGGTCGTCTGTATCTGAGCAATTATTGACAAGTCAACGATTTTTCTGAGTAAGTTCGACTCTATGCAGTCGCCTGAATTGCCTAAATGCAACAAAACGGCTACTGCTTGCCTCAGTAGCCGTCGCGTTAAAGTTTGTAAAACAGCGTAGCTTAGCGCAATCTGACTTAGATATTTTCAGGTTGGCACTAACTCGCCGGGACGCAACCGCGCCCATTTGCCGGTTTCCCGCTTAAAGCTGAGACAACCCACAACATCCCATTCCATCTCAATCATTTCCCCCTCGGTGCGGATATTGACATTGATGGTGGGTTCAGTGGCTTCAAAATCGGGGTCTTCAGTTAGATGAGGCACCTGATGCTGCATTTCTACCGCATGATAGGTGGTGCAGCGGTCTACGTATTGGCAGTTAACACAAATACACATAGGACAGCCTCCAGAGGCTTTTCTGTTAATCTAGCTCAGTCAACACGTCTATTAATTACCTATTGGGTTGATTTTTATTGCAATGTGTCTTTGAGGCGAATAAATTCACAGACACACAAACGCTTGTTCCTGTGCGTGGACTCGGAAAATTATCTAAATGGGGTAAGTATACAGATGCACTTAAACACAGACACCTCTACCCTATCGCCAAAAACTTGGCCTTTTAGCCTGGAATTGCTCCCGGAACCCGCTTATATGGTGGGGGGTGCTGTGCGAGATGCTTTGCTGGGACGCCGCCGCGAGTACCGGGATCTAGATTTTGTCTTACTGGCGGATGCGGTAAAAACAGCGCGGAAGATTGCCAGTCGCTACAAAGCGGGGTTTGTGTTGTTAGATGCCCAGAGACAGATTGCCAGAGTCGTATTTGAGCAAGCAACCGTTGATATTGCACAAGCCGAAGGGTCAAATTTAGAAATCGATTTGCAGCGGCGCGACTATACAATGAATGCGATCGCATACAATCCCTACACTGGCGAACTCATCGACCCCCTGAATGGCTATGCAGATTTGCAACAGGGCATCATTCGGATGGTTTCCCCCAAAAATCTGCAAGATGACCCTTTACGGCTATTAAGAGCGTACCGCCAAGCCGCCCAACTCAGTTTTACCCTTGAGACGGATACCCAAGCAGCAATTCGACAACTTGCACCTTTACTGGGGCAAGTATCGGCAGAACGAGTGCAAGCAGAGTTTGCCTATCTCCTTAACACTTCTGAAGGCACTCCTTGGATAATTACTGCCGTTGAGGATGGTTTACTTCAAACTTGGTTTCCCAGTGCCTCAAGCCCCCAACCGTTCCCGAACCTTCCCCTGCAAACGGAGGGAACAATCGCGAGGTTAATAACTCCACCTCTTAGCCCCCTCCCCGTTGACGGGGAGGGGGTTTGGGGGAGAGGTTCCGAAAATGTCTCTACAATCTTGCCAGCAGTTGAACGTTCAGCGGTATTGCTGGGAGAAACATGGCATGAGTTAGCAATCTTTTTATCTAGCTTGGTAGGCGATACCTTAAAAACTTCTTGGTTGGGCATTGCGAAGCTGGCGATATTGTTATCACCCGTGCCGGAAGCTGCTGAAACTCAATTATTGAATTTAAAATACAGCCGCGCTGAAATTCGCGCCATTACCACTGCACTCAAATTATTGCCGCAGCTGCAACCATCTCAGATGTCTTTAGGAGAGCAGTATTTATTCTTTCGGGAGGCAGGACAGGTTTTTCCCGCCATCGTCGTTCTGGCTGTAGCCACTGGGATATCTGTCGCAGAATTGACACCCCTCATCAACCGCTATCTTACTCCTGACGACCCAGTTGCTCATCCCGCGCCCCTTGTCAGCGGCAAGGATTTGATCCAAACTTTCAATCTCCCATCTGGGCCACAAGTTGGTAAATTTCTCACCGCGATTGGAATCGCACGCGCTGAAGGTAAAATCTCTACCCCCGCAGAAGCCATAAAATTAGTTTCGCAACTACTGGAAGAGCCGTAAAACTTTTACAATACTTTTTGAGAATTATTTGGGCGTTATGAGTGGTTTGGTGAAAAATTGATGTCTTGCAGACTCAAGCAAAAATGTAGGGTGCTAGGATCAGCACCCTACATTTCTTGTTGCTAAGGCGATTATTTGTGCCTTATCTTATCTCAGCAACTGTACCTAACGTCCTACTGACGAGTTAGGTTTAGGAGTTCTTTCGGGGACGCCAATAAGTCAACCGCCACGAAGAAAATTTTGCCTTGAGGATCTAGTAAGAACCGCCACGCAATGTTCATGCCAACGCTGGCACCGAACCAAGGAGTTTCTACTTTCCCTGTGACTTTATGCTGGGTATAGCCATCTTCTATGCGCTCAGAGACGCCTTTCTGTGGCATCATCTTGAGTCCCTGACATTCTTCGCGCATATATGCAGAAATCGCTGCACGACCGACAATTGGCTTCTGGAAGGGCGGTTGCAATGCTCCCTTTTCCGCAAATAGAGACACAGCCGCCTCAAAGTCAAATGCGTTCATGTTTTGAATATAGTTCAGCACTGTAGGCTCACTGATGCCATCAATACTGATCTTCGGACGGGAAGCTAGGGCGGTGGGTGCTATATAGGGATCTTCGGGTTTTGCGTAATCGTTGAGAGCCGGATCAAATCCCATGTTGATGACGGTATTCCGCAAAACTGTGATTTGCTGACCCGGATCGAGTTTCTTGATGGTTTCCAGCACTGCTGCGGCTTCCGGGGTCATTTGATATCCCGTTGGGATGGGAGCGACAATACCCTGTGCCATCAACTCTCCTAACTCATACCAAAAACCCAACTTGGTATTGACGCTGAAAGAAGAATAGGAACGGCTGATGGGAGTGTCAGCACGGTTAGCAAGATCCTCCATCACTTTCGTTTGGGCGGCAGCTGGCATCTGCTTAATTTGGGCTAGTAAACCTTCCGCTAGTATCATGCGGGCGGCTCCTGTGGCGGCGCGAGTAATTGAAACACCCATTTCGGTGTAGGCAAACCAGAGTAATGCCAGTTGATCGTCAACGCTGAGCTTATCGAAAGCTTCCGTGGTAGCTGGAACCGCATTAGCAATCTGAGTTCCAGGGAAAATGCCCTGTGCGGACTCAATCGTATAAGTCGTGGATGAAGTCATGGATGCATTATTTAGATTCGTTAAAACTATTAATCCAGAAATTTCTGGGTTACGAATCTTTGTCTCCTGTCTTAAAACATATAACAAAACATTACAGAATGTAAAGTTTTCTTTACATTGGGGGAGACAGAGGTCACACCATCTAAGGCTGCCAAGAATCAAATTTATTCATACAGGGTCTAGGGTTGATGGCAATTTCCATCCCCCAAATGTTATGAAACGGTTTGTAAATACTGGTGTTTGATGAACGCTCTCGCCTTGAAAATCACTAGCAGCTAATGGCAGACAAGCAGCGATCGCAACTTTGGGCAATTTGCTCTTTTGCCGCAACAGAGTTGTATTTGGCTATGTAACGTTAAATCGGGCAATGCTAAGAAATCGCTGCTAAAAAACTTTCTCCGGGTAGCGATCGCTGCTTATCTTAGATAATTTGCCGCCATGCCCTAGCATTTGAGAGTAGCTGCTCAATCAAAGGAGCCTTTGCCTGGACGTAGCCCTCTCGATCTAGCCGGAATTGTACCGCTAACTCGCGCTTCAAAGCATCATATTGCTTCGCCTTCTCTGGGTGCGCCCTGAGAAAATCGCGGAAGATTAGCTGGTTTTCCCAAACCTGATTCCCTCGTTTCACCAGATGGAGATGGTGAGTGCGGGGCATCCCTTTACGAAAAAAGTGCCGTCCTGGAACACCCAACTCACCTTGGTAGAGATAGCCGAGTGTTTCGAGAGATGTAATCTGAGTGACGCTAGGTGGTAACTCCTCTAAGCCTACGAGAATATCAATAATTGGTTTAGCTGCTAATCCTGGCACTGAGGTACTGCCAATATGGTGGATGTCCAAGACGGCATTACCGAGGGCGTGGAGAATCTGGAGTTTTTCCTGCTCAAATTGGATAGGCCAATTGCTATCGTAATCAACTACTTGGATAAAATCTTCCATCGGTTTAAATTAACTCCTTAGCGATCGCTCCTACCAGATATTTGCTGGAGGGTTTCTAAAAAACTTTCCCCCGGCAAGCTTCGCATTTCCATCTGTTGATTAATCTTGACGGCGGCGGCTAATCCAGAATTCATCGCCCCTTCTACCAAGCTTCCCCCGCACCAATCGCCACAACAAATTAGGGGCAACGGTGTCCCAGCATTCAGGCAATCTTGATGCAAAGGACGACTGGGAAAAGCATAGCGCCAGCGATGGATTTGAAACCATTCGGGAGAATCTAGCCACGGAACAAGTAACTGTGCAGCACGGGATAACATCTGGCGTGCAACTGGGTTTAAATCTTCGGCGTCTAGGTAATGTTTGGCAAATTCAGCAGTGCTGTGCAAAACAAAGACTGGTATCTGGGGATTGGGGCGTTTGCTGCTGTCTAAACCAATCCACGCTAAGTCAGAGTCCTGTGTAACATCTAGGTGTAACGGGAAATTTACCGTCTCTGCATTACTTAAATCTTGCTGTCGAGAAGCTGGATAACCCGCCATTACACTGAGACAGGGGTCAAACTCCACAGCGCGTAAACTATCTAGAAATTGAGTTGGTATGGTTTTGGCTAAGGGTTCCAGTAGCATCAAAGCTTGAGGCGCTGGAATTGCCACGACAACAGCTTTAGCAATTAATGGGTCGGCTTTCGGCTCAAAAGTGAAATGCCAAGTTTTCTCATCAGTTGGGGTAATTTCTTGAACCCGTTGATTCAGACGCATTTCTAAACCTGTGGCGAGGAATTTAGCGATCGCATTCATCCCCATTGGTGCCACATAACGGGGACGGATCGAGGATAAATTCGGCTTTGCTGGTTCCCGGCAAACAGGATTCGTCCAGGCTTGAACAATCCCCGGCTTTCCTTCAAAATCGCTTTGCTTCACCCGCAAAACATCAATAAACTTCTCAGTTAACTGCCCTTGGGGTTCTAAATAACGCAAGCCATGATCGGCACAAGTGCCCTGCAATCGGCGCGTTGCCACCCTTCCCCCAACGCCACGAGATTTGTCAACGACGACCACTTTATATCCAGCTTGGTGCAACTGTTGAGCAACGGTCAGTCCCGCGATACCCGCACCAATTACGGCGACATCAAACACTACGGATAACCCTCAGTCTTCAAGTATATAGAAGTAGAATAAGGGACAGCACCGAATCTGGGGTCTGGGAGGAATTGAAGTTGGACGAGCTGAGAGCCGCGCTGGAATTAGCCACAGAAGAAGAGTTACAGCAACTGACAGATATTCTATTTCGCCGCAAATTTAACCCCTTAGATTACGTTCAGACACCTGACCCGATCGACATTCAAAGCCAAGATCACGAAGATTGGTTGGATGCGATCGAGCAGAGATTTCGCTTTTTAGCGGCGGATGGAGTGACAGTTTTGCGAGGACGCACGGGTGAAGTCACTTATCGACAAATTTTGATCCAAGTTTGTCGATATCTGAAAATTCCCTATTCTGCAAAACTTTCAACGACTGATTTAGAAGCAGAAGTATTTCTCAATCTGATGGGTCGGGCGTGGAAACAAATGCCACGACACGAACAGAAAGCGTTAACTGCCAGAGTACAGCGATCGCTCGCGAAGTCTCAACTCTCTGAACCCCTCCCAGTGCAGTTGCAGCACGACCCAATGGCTTTATTGGTTAAGGGCGGTAGTGCCCTTGCCGTCAGTTCCATTGTCCAGCCGCTGCTGCTACAACAACTTGCCCGTCAGTTTGCGATTCATTTTGCTAGCTATCAAGTTGCCAAAGAAACGGTTATCCAAGGCAGTGCTGCGGCTGCTGCACAGTTCCAAAATTATATGGTGCTACAAACCGCTAAGCGGGGGATGGCAATGAGTGCCGCCCGTTATGGTGCCATCCGCAGTGTATTTGCATTGGTGGGACCCGCGATGTGGGCGTGGTTTTTTGCCGATTTGGGCTGGAGAGCGATCGCGACTAATTACGGTCGGATTATCCCTATCATCGTTGCCTTAGCGCAAATTCGCCTAACTCGTGCCGAATGCTGGGAACCTGCTTAGGAGTTAAAAGTCAAAAGTTAAAAATTAAAAATTAAAAATGAAGAAATCCCCGTTTTTAATTTTTAATTTCCCATTTTTAAGTCGGCATTCTGACCCCAGCTTGCAAGCATCTTGGCACTATGCTCAACTGGGGTTTCTGTTTTTTCCCTTAATTCCTATTTTGGGTGCTGTCGGAATATTTATCGGATTAGTCGGCACCTGGAGAAAAAAATATTCCACGATTATCCGACGCCCTCTCAATCGCGGATTCGCTATCTTTTGCGCCTGGGTAATTATTTCAGCTAGCTTTGCCCCTTTTCCTTTAGAAGCCTTGCTGGGATTGTTTAATTTCCTCCCCTTTTTCATTTTTTTTGCTGCCTATAGCGAACTCATTCAGACACCAGCACAACTGCGACGGTTAGCCTGGATGTTGGTGGTGCCTTCTGTACCCGTGGTGATTTTCGGCTTCGGACAGATATTCTTGGGTTGGGCTAGCCCACCGCTATTGGAAGGGCTCGTAGGCTGGGCATTGCAACCCAAAGGCAATCCCATCGGGCGGATGGCTTCAGTGTTTATGTACGCCAATATTTTGGCAGCTTATCTGCAAATTGTGTTTATTCTGGCGCTGGGATTGTGGATTGAAGAAAGTAAAAAGCGATCGCCCCAACCTCGCCGCTTACGCGCCGCCACCCTAGAAAAAAGGGAGGAAGCAAACGCTAAAAGGAAATATATTTTTCCCCTTCCGATTACCTGGCGAATCGGGTTTCTAAGTGTAGCGGTAATTGGAAATGCAGTTGCACTGATTTTGACGAATTCCCGCAATGCTTGGGCGATTGTCGTTCTTAGCTGTCTTGCCTTTGCCTTCTATCAAGGTTGGCGGTGGCTAATCGCAGGAGTAGGGGCGATCGCTACTAGCATCTTATGGGCAGCTTTTGGCCCTTCACCCGTGCGCGAATGGCTCCGCACAATTGTCCCCTATTACTTTTGGGGACGACTCACCGACCAAATGTATCCAGATCGACCCGTAGCGCTGTTAAGAACAACCCAATGGCAGTTTGCTTGGTCGATGACTCAGCAACGTCCCTGGACTGGCTGGGGTTTAAGGAATTTTACGCCACTCTACGAGGCACAGATGAAAGTTTGGCTGGGGCATCCCCACAGTTTGCTGTTAATGCTAACGGCTGAAACTGGCGTCCCCGCAACCATTTTCTTCTGTGGTTTAGTTGGCTGGGTGATGGTTCAAGGTGTTTTACTCTTGGCAAAGACGCGATTAACCTCATCTCCACAAAATAGATTGATTATATTTAGTTATTTAGTTGCTTTTGGTGCCTGTACATTATTTAACATAGTAGATGTAAGCATATTTGATTTACGGGTAAATACCTTGGGGTGGTTGCTGTTAGCAGCAATTTGTGGAGTAGTTTATCAAAAAAGAGCGGTCGCTTCTACTTGAAGATAGATTTTAATAAATCTAGACTATTTTTAGGTTTAGGGATAAAACAGTTGTTAGAACCTGGAAAAACTCAGTAGGAGTTGATCGTATATTTATTGACCGATCAAAATAAGATAATTTATGGCAGTTTTGTAGGTTGGATTCATTCTGATGATCCTAAACAAGCCATCAACAGAATTAGGAGAATTAGGAAAAATTTTGCTTGATGTCCTGTGATGACTTAACATCTTGTCTGTTAAGTAGACAATTCAAGCAAGATTTGGGGTGTATGGGAATACTTGCTATGACCGATAGTTAGGGTATAGATAATATGGTGATATTGAAGAAATGCGATCGCATCCTTTCCCCATCTCCTTGTATACCCCGCAACGGCAAGCATTCGATGCGACGAGACAATGAGGGGCATTTTATGCGATCGCTTAGAATAATTGAAAACCACTCTTAACCAAGCAGAGTGAAGCTGCGGTGACTCAAAACAGGGAAAATCTGAATAGTCAAGGTCGCAGGATGCCGTATCAAACAACCTTAGCGACCAGTCATTACGCTTTGCTAGGGCTGCATCCTTCGGCATCGCCAATCGAAATCCGGCGGGCATATCGAGAATTAAGCAAATCCTACCATCCTGATACCACAGAATTGCCTGCTAACATAGCAACGGCTAAGTTCCAGCAGCTAAACGAAGCCTATTCCACTCTCAGCAATCCACAACGGCGACTGGCTTATGACCTAAAAATTGGCTATTCCCGCATTAGCGTAATTCAAGCACCGCCCAACTTGAATTCTCCGTCCCAACCCAAAAAGGCATATTCTTCCTCAGCCTATTTAGATCCAACCGATCGCCCCCTCTCTCCTGGAGAGATTTTTGTCCTATTCATTATGGGTTTAACCTTTGTGGGTTGCCTATTGTTAGCGATCGCCATTGGCTTAACGCGAGGAGAAGCCGCTTTCCAGGTTTCCGGGCTAGAAACCCTGCAACCAGTCGAGCAGCAGGCGTCGCCTCATCTTCCTATTCATTCTCATCATCTATCTAAACCCGTGGCATCTGGATCGCGCCTTGCCCCACTCATCCCTCAAAACAAGCGAGTTGATTCAATCTACTTGCCGGATGACAGATAATTTGGGAAAATCCGCCCCTAGCCAACTTAAAACGACTTATGACTCTTCCCACTGCTGATACGCCCCTCTATAACCATCCCTTACCTGATATTGAACAGTGGCTCAAAAAGATGGGATGTCAACAAGACCGAACTCAGCTGCACTGTTGGCACATTGCTAGACCTTTTTGGAAAGCAGAGCTGTCTCTAGATGTGGAGGAGCTAACCGTGCGCTATCTAGAAGCGGGTGAAGGCGGACGAGATATCCTGCGCTCCTTCAAATATTCTCTGACTCGCCAAGATGTAGAAGACGCCGTCTTTGCAGGCCCTTAGAAAGAGTTTTGAGTTTTGAGTTTTGAATCTTAAATTCCAGAAATCAGTCAAAATAGAGACGCGATAGCTCGCGTCTCTACAAATTTACTTATACTTTGCCAATCTTCATACTTTGCCGAAACGGCGATCGCGCTGTTGATAGGCACACAAAGCCCGGTGAAACTCCGCCCGGTCAAAATCAGGCCACAGCGTCTCTGTGATATAGAGTTCCGCATAAGCTAATTGCCACAGCAGGAAGTTCGAGAGGCGCATTTCCCCGCTGGTGCGAATCAGCAGGTCGGGATCGCCAACTTTAGCAGTATAGAGGTGGCGTGAAAACAAAGCTTCATCAATTTCATTAGGCTGTAAAACCCCTTCCTGCACCTGAGTCGCGATCGCTCGACAAGCTTGCAGAATTTCCTGGCGTCCCCCATAATTAGTTGCCACAGTAAACTGAATGCTGGCATTGTGCTGAGTTTCAGCCATTGACCGCTCAATTTCTGCCTGGAGACTTCGCGGTAAATCAGCTAAATTTCCCATAAAGTTGATTCGCACATTCTCCTGCACCATTTCCCGAAGTTCCTGCCGCAAAACCCCCTCAAACAAGGTCATTAAAAAATCAACCTCTTCCAGCGGTCGTTTCCAATTTTCCGTAGAAAACGCATAAGCAGTCAGCGCTGGAATTCCCCAATCCTTACAGCAGCGAAGTAAATCCTTCAGCGCATAGACCCCCCGCCGATGGCCCATAATTCGAGGTAGCCCTTGGCGTTTGGCCCATCGACCATTTCCATCCATGATTACTGCCACATGTTTGGGCAGGCGGTCTCGATCGAGGTCAGCAGGCAAATTTTGTAAGACAGTTGATTTTGAAGTCATTTCTTGTCACGAGAACCCGGTGGTGGAAGACGAAGCAAACGCGAAACCAGTGCCTTTCCCCGATCGCTAATCTGACGTCCCAAACTGCGTAGACCGGGGGCGACGGCCCTCTCTTCGCTTGACGTGGAGAATCGCGTCTCTAAGAGTTCTTTCAGTTTACTGCTGGTTAGGGGGCGATTCAGTCCCCCCCTCTCCGCTAAAGAAATAGAGCCGGTTTCTTCAGATACAACGATACATAGGCAATTTTCGACCCGCTCCGTAATTCCCATTGCTGCCCGGTGCCGCGTCCCCAGCTGTCGCGATGCCGTCCGCTCAGAAAGGGGCAAAATCACCCCAGCGGCAACAATGCGGGAGCCACTAATGAATATTGCGCCGTCGTGCAGGAGCGTAGATGTTTGAAAGATAGTTTGTAGGATTTCCTTAGAAACCTCAGCATTTAATTTGACGCCTTGAACGGAAAAATCCCGCTCATCAATTGGCCCGGTCGTTTCCAGTACGATCAAAGCACCCGTGCGGTTTTGGGACAATTCTTTGACCGCATCCACAATTTCATCAATAACACTATCTGCCTTGGGAATCGCTCGTCGGGAGGGTTGCAGCAACTGCATCAGTTCTCCCCTGCCCAATTGTTCCAGAAACCGACGAAATTCTGACTGGAAAATGACAGCCATCGCCACAGCCGAGCCAACTACCAACTTTTCCAGGACAAAACTCAACAGTACCAGCCCCAGGCGATTACTCACGGCTGAGGCTAGCATTAAGACAATCAAACCCCGTACCATCCACAATGTGCGACGCTCCCCGATAAAGAGTAGCACCAGATACGTGAGGATGAGAACTAAAACAATATCAATGCTTTGAAGCAACAAGGTCGAAGTTCCGGGAGGGTCTTGACCGGGACCCAAATTCATTGAACCTTATCAGATTTGCTGAAGTTTGCTGGATACGGGCGAGTTTAAAGGCAGAAGGCAAGAATGTAAAAAGCAAGGAGAGCAGTTAGCTATTGGCTTGAATTAACAGTTTAGAGTCTAAATCTAGTGTACCTGTGGTTACGTCCCAGCTAAACAGTTAATAGCTAATTACTGTTTCTATTTTTTACTTTCTTTTTCCCTTAAAGCTCGATTTTAGCTGAAGCGCCCCCTTGGGTACTAGCGAATTAGGTAGTGAGTCGTAGGATTTTCCGATGACTGACATCTTGCATCAATCGACTATATAGTGTATATAGCGGTTTTCCATTGCGTTCAACACACATGGTAAGAGCGTTTGCGTGAGCTGTGCGCCCCTACATAGCCCTCATGTTAAAGAGCATGAGGGCTATGTATATGTATTCCCCTGCCCTCTCCTTGACGAAAGGGGAGAAAAGCCTCCCTCCTTTGATTAAGAAGAGACTAAGCGGCAGGGATTTTAGTTGACCGCATTGGTGCAAAAAATTCCCAATCTAACTAACTACTAATCGCTCAGGGAGACGATCCTGCCGAATTACATCCTGGTAGGTTTCCCTCTGCAAAATCAGATTAGCTTCTCCTCGACCTACTAAAACCGCTGCTGGACGAGACAGGCGATTGTAATTAGAAGCCATGCTGTAATTGTAGGCACCTGTGCCCATGACGACGAGAATATCTCCCGGCTCAGTTTTCGGTAGCGATGCTTCTTTGATCAGAATGTCTCCAGATTCGCAGTGTTTACCGGCAAGGGTGACAGTTTCTGTCAAGGGTGCCGACATCCGGTTGGCAACAACGGCTCGATACAGGGATTGGTAGGTGATGGGACGGGGATTGTCAGACATTCCGCCATCAACGGATAGGTAGGTGCGGATGTCGGGAACGACCTTTGATGAGCCTACGGTGTAGGCGGTGACGCAGGCAGTCCCAATGAGCGATCGCCCTGGTTCGCACAATAATTTAGGTAAGGGGATTTGTTGGGATTGGCAGGCTGCGGTAATGGCATCGCTGACAGTTTTTACCCACTCGTCAATACTGGGAGGATCGTCTGATTCGGTGTAACGAATTCCTAAGCCACCCCCGACATTTAACTCTTTGACGGGCAATCCATTGGTGGCTGCTTTTTTAAACCACTCCACCAAAACCCCTGCGAGATCGTGATGGGGTTGGCGCTCAAAGATTTGGGAACCGATATGGGCGTGCAACCCGATACAATCTAAAGTTGACTGCTGGCTGATAAAAGCAAAGACTTCCTCTAATTGGTTAGGATCGAAGCCAAATTTGCTATCGAGGTGTCCGGTGCGGATGTATTCGTGAGTGTGACATTCAATGCCAGGGGTGAACCGCAGCATGATCCGGATTTTGGATTTTGGATGATTAGAGGGGTTAACCTCTGATTCCTTAGGCGCTTGTCCCGATTCCAAAGCCGCGAGGGTGCGTAGCTCTAACCAGTTGTCCACTACAACCGTGCAGCCGGTTTCAACCGCTAGAGTCAGTTCTTCACGGGATTTGTTATTGCCGTGAAAATAAATTTTGTCGGGACTGACGCCAGCTTGCAGCGCCGTGTAGAGTTCGCCGCCAGAGACGACATCGATCCCCAAGCCTTCACTCGCAGCGATCGCGCAAACGGCTAGACAACTCCAGGCTTTAGAAGCATACAGTACCTGAGATTCACCGCCATAATAGCGGCTTAAACCATCCCGATATTGACGACAAGCTGTCCGCAGCGTTTCTTCGTCCAAAATATAAAGGGGCGAACCAAATTGCTGCACGAGTTTCGTGACGTCACAACCACCAATTTCCAGGCAGTCGCGGCTGTTAACCCCAGACGTCAGGGGCAAAAGTTCCTGATTGGGTGAGCGATCTACACTGACGTGATGATTTGCGTCTGTACGGGTTGTAGGCGTAAGCGGTAAATATTGCCGTCCAGAATTTTGAACCCCGACTGGTTGAGTCGATAACATGATCTAATAGTTGTCCTTGGATGCTTAACAGGCGTGAATGCGTCTTGTTTTTCAGTCTACAATTGAAAACTGTGACTTTTTTGCAACTTCAGCCGCTGACAGCAGAGCAGCTCTTGGCGGTAGTGGAACTAGACCAACTGTGTTTTGGTCAACTCTGGACTCTAGACGGTTACAAGCGAGAGTTAGAAAGTCCCAATAGTGACTTGCTAGTTATAGAAGAATTTAGCGGCAAGGAACCAGAGGTAATCGGTCAATCCACTCAGTACGTGGGGGAAAACGCCGCCCCGACTGCATTGAGTCCGGAAGGAGATCCGCCTCTAGAGCGATCGCTCGTGGGCATCGGATGTCTCTGGGCAATCTTAGAAGAGGCACACATTACGATTTTGGGAGTGCATCCCAACTATCGGGGTCAGGGCTTGGGGCAGGCACTGCTTTATGCCTTGCTCAAAAAAGCCTGGAAGCGCCGGTTAGAGTGGGCAACGCTAGAGGTGAGAGCATCGAATCGACCTGCCCAATCTCTCTACGAGAAATTTGGGTTTCAGGAAGTAGGTAGGCGTCGGCGCTATTACAAAGACACCGGCGAAGATGCTTTGATTTTGTGGCGTAGTGGTCTTCAAGCACCCGAATTTCCGCAAACCTTAAACGACTGGCATTCCTCAATTCGCGATCGCTTCCGTTACTCTCATCGGCAGTTCTTGGAAGCCGATGAAGTTCAAGAATAGAAGGTTGACGGTTATAAGGTTCGGTTATAAGGTTGTAGGGGACATGGTGGTTCAACTGGCGTTTTTTGCCAATGTGTCAATTTACTCACTTTTTTGCCCCGTCAATTTTCTAACTTTAGATAGTAGCGAGAGACTAGCGATCGCTAGGGTCTACTAACAAAGTCAGAAAAATCTTGCGGGATAGATTTCATCTATCTTCAATGTGACAGCCGGATAAAAACCCTATGCTAGAATCACCATTACAGGCACGCAGCAGGGGAAAACTAAATCCGCCATGTTTGAACGCTTCACAGAAAAAGCCATTAAGGTAATCATGCTGGCCCAGGAAGAAGCTCGTCGCCTGGGACACAACTTCGTCGGTACGGAGCAGATCCTCCTGGGTCTAATTGGAGAAGGAACCGGCGTCGCCGCCAAAGTCCTGAAATCTATGGGCGTCAACCTCAAGGATGCTCGGATTGAGGTGGAAAAAATAATCGGTCGCGGTTCTGGCTTTGTGGCGGTAGAAATTCCGTTCACCCCCAGAGCCAAGCGCGTCCTGGAGTTATCTCTAGAAGAAGCTCGCCAACTAGGGCATAACTATATTGGGACGGAACACCTGCTACTGGGTCTGATCCGGGAAGGAGAAGGGGTTGCCGCCAGAGTGTTGGAAAACCTAGGGGTTGACCTCACAAAAGTGCGGACGCAAGTGATTAGAATGCTGGGAGAGACGGCAGAAGTCTCTGCGGGGCAAAGTAGCGGGCGCACCAAGACCCCGACATTAGATGAGTTTGGCTCTAACCTGACCCAGATGGCATCAGAAGGCAAACTCGATCCAGTAGTCGGTCGGGCGAAAGAAATCGAACGGGTCATTCAAATCCTGGGACGCCGCACGAAGAACAACCCAGTGCTGATTGGGGAACCCGGAGTTGGTAAGACCGCGATCGCGGAAGGGTTGGCGAGTCGCATCGCAAACAACGATGTACCCGACATCCTGGAAGAAAAGCGCGTAGTCACACTAGATATTGGCTTGCTGGTAGCGGGCACCAAATACCGGGGTGAATTTGAAGAGCGCTTGAAAAAAATTATGGATGAAATCCGCTCAGCGGGGAATGTCATCCTAGTAATCGACGAAGTTCACACCCTGATTGGT
Source organism: Trichocoleus sp. DQ-A1 (assembly GCF_039961955.1). Classification (NCBI taxonomy): domain Bacteria; kingdom Bacillati; phylum Cyanobacteriota; class Cyanophyceae; order Leptolyngbyales; family Trichocoleusaceae; genus Trichocoleus; species Trichocoleus sp. DQ-A1. Next base: position 82,774 of record NZ_JAMPKE010000011.1, on the reverse strand, counting down.
GCAGGTGCCGCAGAAGGTGCCATCGACGCGGCAAACATCCTGAAACCCGCCTTGGCGAGAGGGGAATTGCAGTGCATCGGCGCAACCACGCTAGATGAGTACCGCAAGCACATCGAACGGGATGCCGCCCTAGAGCGTAGATTCCAGCCGGTGATGGTCGGTGAGCCGACGGTTGCCGAAACCATTGAGATTTTGTACGGGTTGCGCGAACGCTACGAGCAACACCACAAACTGAAAATCTCCGATACAGCCGTAGAAGCTGCTGCCAAGCTTTCAGATCGTTATATTTCCGACCGCTACTTGCCGGATAAAGCGATTGACCTGATTGATGAAGCCGGAAGCCGCGTGCGCCTGCTCAACTCTCAGTTGCCCCCCGCAGCGAAGGAATTGGATAAAGAACTGCGTCAGGTTCTCAAGGATAAGGATGATGCAGTCCGGAGTCAAGACTTCGACCGGGCAGGAGAACTGCGCGATCGCGAAATGGAAATCAAAGCCGAAATTCGCGCGATCGCTCAAAGCAAAAAGACCGAATCCGACAAACGCGATGATGTTTCCCCCGTCGTTACCGAGGAAGACATTGCCCACATTGTCGCCTCTTGGACTGGAGTGCCGGTGAACAAGCTCACCGAATCCGAATCCGAGAAGCTGCTGCACATGGAAGACACGCTGCATAATCGGCTGATCGGTCAAGAAGAAGCCGTCAAAGCAGTTTCCAGAGCCATTCGTCGGGCACGGGTCGGCTTAAAGAACCCCAACCGACCAATTGCCAGCTTTGTCTTCTCAGGGCCAACGGGTGTAGGTAAGACGGAACTCGCAAAGTCTTTGGCTACATACTTCTTCGGTTCGGAAGAAGCGATGATTCGCTTAGATATGTCCGAATACATGGAGCGCCACACGGTTTCCAAACTGATTGGTTCGCCTCCAGGGTATGTCGGTTACAACGAAGGCGGTCAGCTCACCGAAGCAGTGCGTCGTCGTCCTTACACCGTGGTGCTATTCGACGAAATCGAAAAAGCCCACCCGGATGTATTCAATATGCTGCTGCAAATCTTGGAAGACGGTCGCCTGACCGATGCCAAGGGACGCACGGTAGACTTCAAGAACACGCTGTTGATTCTTACCTCCAACATCGGTTCTAAGGTGATTGAGAAAGGTGGAACAGGGCTTGGCTTCTTCGATACCCAAGAGAACGAAGCAGAGGCACAATACACCCGCATTCGGTCGCTGGTGAACGAAGAACTGAAGCAATACTTCCGCCCAGAGTTCTTGAACCGTCTCGACGAGATCATCGTCTTCCGCCAATTGACGAAGGACGAGGTGAAGGAAATCGCCGACATCATGCTCAAAGAGGTGATCGGACGGTTGAGCGAACAGGGAATTATCTTAGAAGTCACGGAACGCTTCAAGGATCGTCTGGTGGAAGAAGGATACAACCCCAGCTATGGTGCCCGTCCGCTGCGTCGCGCCATCATGCGCCTGTTAGAAGATAGCTTGGCTGAAGAAATCCTCAGCGGTCGCGTCTCAGATGGAGACACGGCAATTGTGGATGTCGATGAAACCACGAAGGAAGTGAAAGTGCTGCAAGGTCAGAAGCGAGAATTGCTTCCCCAAGCGGCTGAAAGTTAAAGATTAAAAATTAAAAATGAATTTGTCATGATTCATTTTTAATTTTTAGTGTTATACGGTAGAGAAGCAATAGTTTCTCTACCGTTTTTGTATGTAGCGGGCGTTTGATTAGAGTATTGCCTAATTTCAAGAAAGATTAAAAATGAACAATAGGCTTCTTACAAAAATACCGAACTTTTAATTTTCAAACACAGATGAACTCAGATGTAGAAGCGAAGCGGCTTCCCGTTTCCCGAAAGATAGGGTAAGCTTTCGGAATGTCTAATGAAAGCAAAAATTCTATTGAAAAAGAGTTGTCTATTTTTAATACAAGCATTTTTAATTTCTAATTGATTACCGTGTCTTACCTTGCCCGCATTCTGGTTTATCCAATCAAATCTCTAGATGGTGTTTCCGTTACCAAAGCAACCATCCTTAAAAGTGGTGCATTACAGTATGACCGAGAGTTTTCTATTTGTGACGCTCAAGGTCGATTCGTGAATGCCAAGCGCAATCCGAAAGTTCACTTACTGCGGACTTCTTTTGACATTGATACGGATACTGAGAAGATTACTCGTGTTTGCTTAGAAGTCCAAGGAACAGAACAAACCCACATTTTTCACATCGATCGGGAACGGACTGAATTAGAAGCTTGGTTGAGCAACTATTTCGACTTTCCCGTAAAACTCTGCCAGAACTTAGTCTCTGGCTTTCCAGATGATACCAATGCCTCCGGGCCAACAGTCATCAGTACCGCCACGCTGGAGACAGTCGCCTCCTGGTTTCCTACCCTGACGGGGGATGAATTGCGGCGACGCCTGCGGGCAAATCTGGAAATTGGAGGCGTCCCGGCATTTTGGGAAGATCGGCTGTTTGGGGCGGAAGAGGATGTGGTGCCGTTTCTGGTGCGAGATGTGCAGATAAATGGGGTCAATCCCTGTCAGCGTTGTGTGGTGCCGACACGAGACTCTCTAATGGGCAAGGTTTACCCTAATTTTCAAAAATTATTTGTGCAAGCGCGGAAAGAAACTTTGCCCAGTTGGGTAGACTCATCTCGATTCAATCACTTTTACCGACTCTCGGTAAACACGCGCATCCCTGAATCGGAAGCCGGTAATATTTTACAGGTGGGAGACGAAGTGGAAATTCAAACACTTAAAAATTAAAAATTAGAGATTATATGGCAGAGACAGGAAACAAAGATCAACAGCATCCTCTCCAAGGACGCGATCGCCAACTCGTTAACAGTCTCTTAACCGGGGAAATGAATGATTTCAATCTGGCGGAACTCGCCCGTCTACGCATTCGCTATCGTGGCTTTCCAGGGGCGAGGGAGATTCAACAAGACCTGGATATGATTCTCCGCCAGTGGAACTTGACAGAAGATGCACTCTTTGAAAAAACTCGTCAGATTCATGCCACAAGTATTGTCTATAAAAGTCGCAGCAAGCGGCAAGATGAAGAAGATTGGAATTAGCGTGCTAGAGCAAATCTCGTTTGGATACAGTATCTTTAAAACCCAAATGTTTTTGCGCGAATGCTTCACCCCTACATAATTCCAACAGGTGTAGGTGATGCATTGCCTTGTAAGGACGGGGGAATCATTGAAAGCTTCTCTTCTTCTAGCAAAGAGCATGGAACTGAGGCTTGCTAATTCTTATTTTCAGAGTCAGCTAGTGGCTGAATAGATTCTTCCTCCCAGTAAGCGGAAGGTAACGCCTTTCCGATTGGTTCGCGCTGTACAGACTTTAACTGCTTCTTTTGGGCGATGGGTGTCAAAGAAGGCGATGCAAGAGGGAGCAAAGAATTATTCTGCTGCGTTCCGATCCCGGTTCCCGGATTGACTGCTGGCACTCCGGGTTCTAGAACCTCAGCCACTTGAACTTGCTGCTGTAGGTCTTCTGTCGAAGACACCAAATTGCTGAGTCCATTCACCAAATTTCGCAAATTGTTACGGAAAGCTTCATCCCCTGTCAAATCATCCAGGTCAGATGTAATTTTCTGAGCATTTTCAAACGTCATCCGCGCTGAGTCTAAAGTTTGTTGCAATACAACCAAATTCGTTGGACTGTTAAGAGCGGTGGAAAGATCGCGAAAGTTAGCAGATGCTTGCGCTGCATTGATGGACGCCTGCGCCGCATTTGCAGACACGAGTTCTAAGTTACGCCGTAGTTGTCCACCTCCAAACTGGTTGACTTGCCCTGTTAGGTTACTTGCACTCAGGCGCAGCTGTTCGCTGGCTTGGCTAAAGTTGTTCAAGGTACTGACGAGAGTCGAGCGGTTGCCTACGACCAGACTATTCATATTATCGACGAGCCGATTTACCTGGGTGGCAGTCCCGCTATATTGATTCGCGGTCTTAGAAATCTGATTGGCTGCCAAAGCAACTTGATTGCTGGTTTGATTGGCAGCACTCGTCACTGAATTGGCTGCGACTGAGAAGTTTTTAATTTCTTGTTGCACTGAGCGACTCAAACCCGTGAGTTCGCGGGTAAGTTGAGATACCCCAACGGCGGCGACGCTGGTATTTTTAGCAACTGAGTTGAGGTTGGCAAAGAATGCGGGGTCGCTGTAGAGATTGGCGATGCGGGTGGTGCTGCGAAGCAGTTCATCAAAACTGACCCCAATTTGACCTTGCACACGATCCTCGTCACAAACAATCAGGCTAGACTGGCATTGCGGATCGAGCGGATTGGCGACCTTCGCGTCTGGCTGGAAGGGCTTCAGGGGAGTAATGTCAATCGAAGTTTCGCTGAGCAGACCGGATTGATTGGCTTCAACGACGACATCACGCGGAATCAGTAAGTCAGCCGGTGCAATTTCCATCACCACATCGACGCCATTCGAGCCTGGGTTGATGGCAGTAATTTTCCCAACATTGACGCCGCGATAGCGGACGGGTGCGCCAGCTTGCATCCCGCCAGCATTGACAAATTCTGCCACGACTGTGTAGCTACGGCTACCGGGGTTCATCCCGCGTATCCACAAAATCAGACCCCCAAACAAGAAAAGGGACAGCAGGATTAACAAACCGACGGAGCCTTCTCGAACCGTTCGCGATCGCATCTGTTCTCCTCATACCATTAACAATTAAGAATTAAAAATGCTTACATTAAAAATTCTGCCTTTTTTAATTTTTAATTTTTAATTGATTTTAGCCGATGACGTGAATTGGGCCGGTTACACTTCCACTAAAAAATTGTTGAACGATAGGATTTTGGGTGGTATCAATCTCGCTGACGGCACCTTCCCACTGTACCTGTCCCTGATAGAGAAATATCACTCGGTCAGCAGTGCGGCGAATGGTGCTTTCTTGGTGCGTCACCATGACATAACTGCTACAACTGTCTGGTATTTGCTGCAACTGACGAACTAAATCTTCAATCACTGTGGAAGCAATGGGGTCAAGACCAGCAGTAGGCTCATCATAGAGTAAAACTTCTGGGTTGTCTTGGGGATGGTCTGGATTGGACATAATCGCACGGGCGAAACTCACCCGCTTTCGCATTCCACCCGATAATTGCGAGGGGTAGCGATCGCTAACCCCTGGCAACCCAACCATCTCTAGCTTTTCCTCCACCAATTCTCGTATCCGCCGACGCGACAGTTTAGAACGCTGAAACAGCAGAAAGCCGACATTTTCTTCCACCGTCAGCGAATCGAATAAAGCCGCTTGTTGGAACACCATCCCAATTCCAAGGGGATCTTCGGCATCTTCAATTAAGCCGCGACGTCGCTTTCCCAGGATATAAACTTCACCAGAATCAGGAGCCAGAAGTCCCGCAATAATCCGCAAAATCGTCGATTTACCAGTCCCGGAGGGGCCAATAATTGCCAGCGCATCGTCCCGATAAATTGTCAGATCGACCCCATCTAAGATGACATTGTTGCCAAAGGATTTAGAAATTCCCTTTAGTTCGATGAGTGGCTCTGCCATAGAAAGATTGGGGATTGGTAAAAAGTTTTGAGTTTTGAGTTTTGAATTAAAGAACTCTTTTATAACTCAAAATTCAACGCTCATAAATTAAAACTTTTAATTTTAATTTATGGGCGTTGAATCGAAAAACTCTCTAATCACTCAACACTCAACACACTCTCAGTCCTGATTACCGAACACCCTGACGAACTCCATTCGCTGTAGCTGTGTTGGTTTCTGCTGAGGACGCTTCCAGTCCAAAGACGCGACCAAACACTTTTTCCACCTTGTAGCCGGAATCAATGGACTCCAAGGGGTCTTTGCGGAGCCGGTGACGCAGACACAGGGTGATGACGCGGTGGATATCGTCTACGGTGACTTCAGTGCGTCCTTCTAGGGCAGCGATCGCGCGAGCGGCTCGGTTCGTAACCATATCGCCCCGTAAGCCGTCTACATCCAACTCCGAACAAACTTCGGAGATTTTCACCCGCAAGTCATAGTCCATCGTCACCGAGGACAGGCGTTCTTGAGCGCTGACGAGCTTTTGTTGCAATGCTTGTTGCTGCGGAAGATATTTTTCCAGAAACTTCGGGGGATTTTGGTCAAACTCAGCCCGTTGCTCTACAATTTCCACTCGCAGCGCTGGTTCCTTCACCGTGCGAATTTCTGCGTGCATTCCAAAGCGGTCGAGCAGTTGAGGTCGCAGTTCGCCTTCTTCCGGGTTGCCGGAACCGACTAGAACAAATCTCGCCGGGTGACGGATGGAAATTCCTTCCCGTTCGACGGTGTTCCAGCCGCTTGCCGCTGAGTCGAGCAGCACATCGACTAGGTGGTCGTCAAGTAGGTTGACTTCATCCACATAGAGAATGCCCCGGTTGGCTTTCGCGAGGAGTCCGGGTTCAAAAGCTCTGACTCCTTGGGATAAAGCTTTTTCAATGTCAATAGTGCCGCAGACGCGGTCTTCTGTCGCACCGAGCGGCAGGTCAACCATCGTCACTTTTTTGTGGGCGACGGGAATTTCTTCCTGTTTCGCCAAGCGATCGCGCACGCTGTCGCTCATCAAATCGGGGTCTCTTGGATGACTATTAAACGGGTCATCGGCAACGACTTCGATTTCTGGCAACAGGTCAGCCAAAGCCCGGATCGTGGTGGATTTGCCCGTTCCGCGATCGCCCATAATCATCACGCCGCCAATGTAGGGGTCAATCACATTCAGCAGCAAGGCCAGTTTCATCTCTTCCTGACCCACGATAGCAGTGAAAGGAAAAACGACACGGCGTGCCGTAGGGGACGCTGAGGCTGTCGGACTCACAGAATTGTTACCCATCTTATTATTCACCGCCTTTCATTGTGCCACTTTTCGCTTCATCCGAACCGAAAATTCCGAATCCATTGAAGATGAGTGAATTCAGAATTTTGCCAAACGGCATGGGTTCAATTTTTCTGAAGCGATCGCATTTTTTAGGCAAATCTTCGTCTAAAACATTTTTCAAACGATGTCAATCCCCCCTCACCTGTAGCACCCACATCCTGACTACCGCCTGACTACCGGATGATGTTTACGCGGGAGCGCTAGGAAGCCGTTTCAACTCCTGTAGCACCTCTGTAGCTGACTGGTAACGAGTCACAAAGTGGAAGTGCACCATCTTATCCAAAATCTCGGCAAATTCGTCTCGCACTGAGGCAAATTCGCGCCAATTAATGTTGCCGGTGTTCCGGTCAGTTTCCAGCTTACTAGGCGGTATCCCCGTCACTGCCTCCACCCCAATCATGCCCAAGGCGTAGATATCACTGCTGAACCTAGGGTGTCCGTCGTATTGCTCAGCCGGAGTATAACCACGGGTGCCGATAGCAATGGTGCGGTTTTCCTGTTCGCTTTCTTCTTGGGGCTGAATCTGTTTCACGGCACCAAAGTCAATTAAAACTAAGCGACCGTCTTTTTCTCGGCGAATAATATTACTCGGCTTAATATCCCGGTGGATGACTTGGTTTTCATGGATAAATACCAGAATTTCCAGAACCCCGCACAGGATTTCCACCACTTGCGCTTCCGGTAGGCGCTTATCTATCAATAGTTCATCGGTGAGCGGATGACCTTTAATAAATTCTTCAATTAAATAGAATTCTTCGTTTTCTTCAAAATAGGCGAGTAACTGCGGAATCTGAGAATGGTGCCCCAAGCTCTCCAGAATGGCGGCTTCTGTAAAAAATAGCCGTTTTGCCAATTTCAAGAATTTTTCATCCCGAAGCGCAGGCATTAAATGCTTAACCGCACACTGGGGCTTACCCGGTCGCATGGTATCTTCGGCTAAATACGTATGACCAAACCCGCCCGAAGCCAGAGGTCGAAGAATCTTGTAGCGTCCCATCAATAGAGACGGTCGCAGGGAGTCGCCGTACTTTACGGGAGAGGAATCTAATAATCGCTGGCGCTCCAGTCGCTCAGGTTCTGTAATCACATCTAGGCTAGGCTGCCACGGCTGAGTCTCATCATCATCATCATAATCATCGCGATTGGGCAGACCTGATAGTGGAGCAGGGGCGATCGCAGTTGCTACCTCTGCTTCTTCCTCAGTCTGTGGTTCCTGATTCTTCTGTTGGAGAAGTGCTTGCATCTGTGCCAGGTTGAATTGCTGTTCCTGAACCAGAAGCGCGATTTTTTTCTGATTTTGTTCGGCTTGGTGAGCGCTATAAGCCACGACACCAGCAGCCGTTCCCACCAACGCGATCGCAGAGGGAACCACTGGCACCCATCCCGCTTGGGTAAATAACACCCAACACGTCCCAAACAGGACACCCAGCGCGGCTCCCTGTCCCAGTAACAAATGCCCTGGATGCCGCAGTCGCAAAGCCATAACGCCGCCAGTTACAGACCAACCCAAGACCCACAAAGCTTCTCCCCAATCCGACCAGAACCAAAATAAACGACGCCCATCCAGGACAGCACTGAGCAGTTGACTTACCAGATGGGAATGAGTGACAACCCCAGGCATTTTCCGATTTCCCTTCTGTGAGCCGCTGTAGGGAGTATAGAAAGCGTCATCAATGCTGGAAGCAGTAACCCCGATGAGAACGATGCGGTCTTTTACCCAGCTAGGGTCAAACTGACCGTTCAGGACTTGACTCATCTTTACCTGGTTGAAAGGGCGGTTGGCAGAGCGGTAATTGAGGAGAATTTGGTATCCCCGCGCATCTATGCCTTGATATCCGCCATCATTAGCCTCTAGAGGTTTGAAGACCGTGTTTTTCCAACTGAGATAATCTGCGGTTTCTGGAGCAACGATTCCTTCTTTTTCTAAGTAACGTTGTACGAGCTGGAACCCCAAGGAGTTGGGGTTAGGACAGGGTTCGTGTTCAGAGGGAGAGGGAGAAACAAATAACAAAGCCCGCCGCAGAACGCCATCACGATCAACCTTAACGTCGCTGAAGCCAACCCGACTCTCTGAAACGCTTGGTGGTGCAGCATTACCGGGACTTTCCGAGTCTTTAACTCTACACACGGGAACGATGCGGCTCTCCTTTTGCATCAGAGCCGCAAATTCCGCATGACCAGGCTGTACGGGCAAATCGCGAAAGATATCTAACCCAATGACACGCGGTTCGTTTGCCAGCAATTTTGCTAGCATCTGATGCATTCGTTCGTCAGACAGAGGGTATTGCTTGTAAGTTTGGATGTCTGCTTCGGTGACAGCGACTACCAAGATCCGGGGATCTGGCTCTTCGGCTGGTCGTAACCGCATCATCTGGTCATAAGCACTCAGTTCCAGCGGCTCCAGCAGACCTTGTTGCCGGACTCCCAGCACTAAGAGGGAGACCACCACACTGACCACAAGTGCTGGTTGTCCCAAGATTAAGGCAGCAGTGCGTCTTAGGTGCGATCGCACTGTATGGAAATTCCCCTTTGAAAGCCGATCTATCACAGGAACGTTGTCAGGTTAGAAAGTAAAAAGCTTAATTAAAAGGTTGGAATGGTTAAAACTTACCGATCTTAACAAGCGATCGCTACGACGTATGGGAATACTTACCGCGTAAACATTTGCTTGCGTTACCCTAGCCCTGCTGTCCGATAACAGCCTGCTTTTGCCACTTCAAGCCTGCATGGCTTTTAGAAATAAATGCCTCCTGTCCCTATTTGCATTCTAGTGTTCGTAACTGACTGTGAGTATCGCTCTGCCGTTTCGATCGATCGGTTATTTTCCTTTAGTCTTTTGTCACTCTAGTCCTTCTTTACCATACTTAAGTCTTGGTGGTAACTTTCTTAAGTGGTTATTTTGCGTGTTCTTTCGCTTGAGGTACATTCATCGCTAGTTTCGGTGTTGGCAGATTCTTTAGCAATTGAGCGTGCGAGGGGAGAGACGGCAAAGTTGGTAGTAGACAGTAGAAAAATAGACTCATTGCTTCTAGTTTTTCCTCTAAAAGAAGGATTTTTAAGCTAAAATCGGTCGCATTGCTAGGAATAATGAGAATTTTTGTCTGCTCCTGAATTCGGATTTTTTATTAGACGTTAATCTATACTCTCTTCTGGCTTTGTTGACGGCTAAGCTTTTTACAGTTTCAATTTAATAATTCAGCCAATATTGAAACAAAATTAACAATTAAAAATAATTTCCTTGGAGCTATAAGCGTATTTTATAAAAATAATCCTACCTATTTTGTCCTCATGCAGGCAGATAAGATTCACGCTCCTCAATTCTCTTGATTTCAGCGCCAAGCTGGCTTTCTCCCCAATAGTTTGGAGAGGACTGCGATAAATGGTAGTCAATCGGGCAAAATGTTAATTTTCGCAGGTTCCAGCTACTTAAATTGATTCGCACTCACTTCAGACTTTCCGGTTGGGTTTCGCACAAAGACGAAACCCAACACCTCCCTTAGTTTTTGTTGGGTCACTCTCTCTTGAAGACTCCGTCTACATGACCTCAAACCAACCTACAATGATAGATAAGCTGGGTGAGAGGATTTATTAATCCGTGTCCGATGCTTCAGAGCGAATTAGGTGTACGTTTTGTTCCCAATTAACCCCATCAAAAGGCACAATGCGAAAGCGAGACACCACATCCTCATCCAGACAACGCACGTTGACATCAATAGATTCGGGATGGGAACGGGGACGATAAAAAGGGTGAATCCCACAAATACGGCAGAAGGTGTGCTTAGCAACACCCGTGTTGAAGGTGTAGGTTGTCAATAAGTCTGCACCGCTTAGCAAGGTAAAACGTTCGGACGGCACAATTAGATGTAAAAATCCCTTCTTCCTACAGATGGAACAGTTGCAGTCATCTGCCTTATGTTCGTCAACGATTACCCGAAAGCGGACTGCGCCACAGTGACAGCCGCCTTCGTAGGTAATTGGTTCTTCTGTTTGTGCGCTCATATTAGTCATTCACGGTTAGCAGAGTTTGGTTGATTTCCAGTTCCTAGTCTATTGTTAATGGCTATTTTCTAGCACTTCTCTCGCAAATAATGGTTAAAGTGTAGAGAAAAGCGTGGTTCGCTACTTTTATGACCGCTCTACAACTATAATAAATTAAACATAAATATATATTTCTTTATGAGATAAAAAGTAAATATTGTTTAGTATAAACAAAAACCAATTTTAAAATCAGTTAGGAAATTCTAACGTAAAAGAGCCATTACTTAGGTTTTCTCAGGAGGTAATGTTTTTTATCGAGCTGCAATGAGTTATTATAATTGCTGGCTCAAATATCTATGATAGACATAGCCTTTTTAGAAAACGAACGATTGAGTTGGTATAGCATTTAACATTACATAGCCATAACTGAGGCATTCAAACCCATCAAACAACCTGCTATTTAGTCCATTAAATTAGTTTTTTGATAAACAAAGATAAAAAATTTAGTCCCTCTATCTCTATGAAAAAAAAGGGGTAAGAGATTACAAAATGGACGCAAATCACCAGCCAATTGGGCATGACTATTTACAAGGTGAAGGTGCTTCTGGAGAGTTACAACAAACTATTGCAGGTGCAGATGTAGAACGTCCCCAACTTGAGGAAGAACTGCGGAACACGAGAGCTGAACTAGAAGCATACCGAACACTGTACAACAAGACTCCCTGTATTCACTTTACTTTGGATTTAGAAGGAGTCGTTGTTGGGGTTAATCAGTTTGGAGCGGCTCGTCTTGGTTATAGCGTCCAAGAGTTGGTTGGAAAAACAATTTTCAGCACTTTTGCTCCTGACGAGCGAGAAAAGTTAAAAGCTGAGTTTGCTCAGTTTTTGCAACAAGCAATTCAAGAAGCATTTGAGTTGAGTTCAGGGATCGAGTCAAACGCTTTGGTTACTAGTTGGGAATTGCGCGCCTGTTGCAAAGACGGCAGCATTTTCTGGGTAAATGTTACCGCTAGCATTGTACAAAGAACGAATACGGATAGAGTTGTCCTCCTGGTTTGCGATGACATAACTGAGCGCAAACAAGCACAGGAACGTCTACATTTACTGGAGCAGGTTCTCCGTGATTGCTGCAATGGCATTGTCCTTACCGACTCCAATCAACCAGATAATCCAATTATTTATATCAATCCAAGTTTTGAGCGTTTAACAGGCTATTCTGCTGAGGAAATCATAGGGTACAACTGCCGCTTCTTGCAGGGCGCTGACACTGCTCAGCCAGCACTCGACGAGCTACGAATGGCGATTAGGGAAGCTAGAGAATGCCATGTCACCTTACGCAACTATCGCAAAGATGGCACCCTTTTCTGGAACGAACTCTATCTTTCCCCAATCGGGAGTCCACAAGGGAATCTAATCGGTTTTGTGGGGATTCAGACTGACATTACCGAGCGCAAACAGGCAGAAGAGGCACTAAGCAAAAGCGAAGCAAAAAATCGCGCTCTTTTAAGTGCCATTCCAGATTTAATCTTCCGAATTAGCAAAGATAGCACTTATTTGGACGTCAAAACGGCTAGAGACTTTGATACGTTCTTACCTGCTCAGGAATTCTTAGGTAAAAAGTTAGACGAGGTTTTGCCCACAGAAGTCGCTGAGAAAGCCAAATACCATGTGGAGCAAGCACTTTCTACGAACGAAATCCAAATCTTCGAGTATCAGCTTCCCAAAAATGGCAATTTGCACGATTACGAGGCGCGGCTTGTTGTCAGTGGGGAAGATGAAGTTTTAGTCATTGTGCGCGACATTAGCGATCGCAAAGCCGCTGAAGAGTCACTGAGACAGCAAACCGAGCGGGAACAACTGCTGAGGGCGATGCTAGAACGCATCCGTCAGTCTTTAAATTTAGAAGAGATTCTCAACACGACGGTGTCTGAAGTCCGGCAATTTCTCGCCTCCGATCGAGTGATCGTTTTCCGCTTTCAGCCGGACTGGAGTGGAGTCGTGGTAGTGGAGTCTGTCGCCAACGGTTGGACTCCGATCCTGGGAACAACAATCCACGATCCTTGCTTTGAACAAGTCTATGTCCAGTACCAACAGGGTCGCACTAAAACTATAGAAGATATTTATACAGCCGAGTTGAGTCAATGTCACATCGATTTACTACATCGGCTTCAAGTTAGAGCCAGCTTGATCGTCCCGATTCTCCAAGGAGAGGAATTGTGGGGACTGCTAATTGCTCATGATTGTTCGCAACCCCGACAGTGGCAACAGTTGGAAATTGATTTGCTTTGTTCATTGGCAACCCAGGTAGCGATCGCAATTCAGCAAGCCGAACTCTACAACCAAATGCAACAGCAAGCTCAGCGCGAGCAAGCACTGAATCGGTCTATTTCTGCAATTCGTAGCTCTCTAGAATTAGAAGTAATTTTTGCCACAGCCACAACGGAAATTGGTCAGCTTTTGCACATCGACCACGTTTCCATCCTGCAATATCTTCCGCAGCGGCAGGTTTGGCTGAATGTGGCACTTTACTATCAAGGTTCCAGTTTGTCGAGCAGGCTGGGTATGGAATTTCCAGATGTAGACAATTTGTTGGGAAGGCAACTCAAGCAGTTACAAGTGGTTTCCATTCACGATACTCAGACTATCGAGGATGAGGGGAATAAGCCTCTAGCAGAGGCTTATCCGGGTGCTTGGTTGTTGGTACCGATACACTTTCAAGGAAACCTCTGGGGAATCTTAACACTATCGATGGAAGGTCGTCCTCGCTACTGGCAAGACTCAGAGGTAGACCTGGTTTGTGCCTTCGCGGCTCAACTGGCGATCGCGATTGGGCAATCCACCCTGTTTAAGCAGGTGCAGCAGCTGAACGCCAATCTAGAACGCCAAGTGCAACAACGCACAACCCAACTGCAAAAAGCGCTTGGCTTTGAAGCCGTGCTAAAACGCATCACCGACAAAGTCCGCGATAGTCTCGACGAAAGCCAGATTTTACAGGTAGCCGTTCGAGAGTTAGCGCTTTCATTTAATATGGGCAGCTGTCATGCTTCGCTCTACAACCTGGAGCAAGAAACTGCCACAATTTGCTACGAGTACGCCACCTCAATGCCTTCCTCGCAGGGACAGGTGATGCAAATGGCAGACTTCCCGGAAATTTACGCTCCTCTACGACAAGGTAAATGTTTCCAATCTTGTTCAATCAGTCCCGACTTTGTCCGGAGTAAGGTGGCGATGTTGGCTTGCCCGATATTGGACGATCAAGGAGTGCTGGGGGATTTGTGGTTATTCCATCGCCCAGACTATACCTTCAAAAAACTAGAGATCCGGCTAGTGCAGCAAGTAGCGAATCAATGCGCGATCGCAATCCGTCAAGCCAGATTTTATCAAGCATCCCTGGCACAAGTGGAGGAACTCGAAAAACTCAATCGGCTCAAAGATGAATTCCTCAGCACCGTTTCCCACGAATTACGTTCGCCTGTATCCAACATGAAAATGGCGGCTCAGATGTTGGAAATCACCCTCAAGCGCGAGGGTGTCTTGGATGCCAAAATAGCAAAACCCCCTACAGAGGTCAGCAAAGTCAGTCTCTACTTGCAGATATTGCAGAAGGAATGCAAACGGGAAACCGATTTAATCAACGATTTGCTTGATTTACAACGCCTAGAGGCCGGGACGCGACCCTTGGATTTAGACGTCATCGAACTTCATCTCTGGTTGCCCCAAATTGTAAAACCTTTTCAAGAGCGTGCCCAAAACCGCCAACAAATCTTGCAGGTTGACATCCCCTCTCAATTACCTCGTTTAGTTTCCGATTCATCTAGTTTGGAACGCATCCTCGCAGAGTTGCTCAACAATGCTTGTAAATACACTCCCCCAGGAGAAAAAATTGTCCTTACCGCCGAAGCGAAATCGGGAACTCTTCAATTGAGTGTCAAAAATTCTGGGGCTGAAATTCCTCAGAGCGAGCTAACCCGGATTTTTGATAAATTTTACCGAGTTCCCAATGCCGATCCCTGGAAGCAAGGCGGAACTGGCTTGGGACTGGCACTGGTGAAGAAACTGACAGAGCATTTAGGAGGCGAAATCTGGGTTGAGAGTGGATCGGGTCAAACCGGCTTTATCATAGAGCTACCGATTAATTTTGCTTATAGTTAACTTTCCCCAACGCCTTCCCCAACCCCAAGGGAAACACGAAGGCATCTCATCCCTGCGGTGTGGCAAATCTAGCGATTCTGGTTTGGATGCAATACGGATTAATATCCCGTCCGCAGAAAGGGGTTCAATATCCCCGCTGGGTGAATAGTGAGGGGTTGAGGGCGAAGTTCCAAGTGTATTGCACGCCACAGTGAGAACCGCTATCAAGTACGGATGTCAATTTGTCGCTTCTTAAATCTCTACAATTTTTTTTTAGCTGGACAACTGACATGATGTGGTTTTGAATGTAAGAGCATATACGAGGTCGTAACAAACGCCTCCCTATCCCATCTACTTCAGTTGCTAATTTAGTTGCTAAGTTAACCCGATTTGAGTAGGGTGTTAAGTTATGATTCTCGGAGTGCATCAGTTGCGACTATTTGTGGTTCAGTTACCGTTGAAAAGCAAGAGCGATGAGTGAAAAGAGTACAGCATTTCTGGCCGGGGCTGCCTTCGCCGGAATTGCAGCTTTCGTCTTGCTTAGAACTGGCGGGAATCCCAGTCAAGCTAACCTGCCGACTTACCTACCCTCGCCACCGCAGCCAGGACAACCCTATGGCACGATGCAGCAGCTGCCGCCTCCGCCTCCAACTGCGGCTGGTGTCTCGCCGGATACGACTCCCTATTGCTTACAGCAGCAGAGCGAAACTCAAAGGCTAAAAGATCGGCTCGAACAGCAACAAAGTGAAACCGAGCAGGTGAAAGCCCAGCTGCGGAATCAGCAAATGGTGATTGAGGCTCTGACTACGCAGGCAAAAGCAAATGTCTATCCTCCGCCGGTCAACCCAACCCAAGCCTTGCCTCCTGTTCAAGAGCAACAGCCGTTAAATCCCATGCTGACAGGCATCCTCTGGGCAGTAGGAGGCATGGTTCTCACTGTCATTAGTGGGGTTGTGCTGGCAGCAGCCTTTGCTTTGCTGTCGCAACAGCAGCGTCCTCCCCGGACAGTACAAGTGATTCACCCCATCCAACCCCCCCCGCCAACCTTATCTCACAGACGGCGTTCTGAGTTTCTGCCCCCGCAGCTAGAAGGTAGGCGGAATGACTCCATCGACTACGACAGGTAGACAAACGTTGACCGCTTCTGAGCTATCTAGCAGAATGTTGTGTCATTGCCGCTAGGCTTGAAGTGCGGATAAATCAGAAGCCACCAGATGGTCAATCAATTCAATTACCCCAGCACCGCGATCGCCCTTCGTGACAAAATCGGCAATCTCTTTGAGCATGGGCAGGGCGTTGACGACGGCGACGCCACACTCGCACAGGTTCAGCAAGGCGCTATCGTTTTCGGCATCGCCAACGCCTACGGTGTTGTGCGGCGATAATCCCAATTGGCTCAATGCCACGCTTAACCCAGAGGCTTTGTATCTTCCAGGCAATTGAACGCTATAGTTGCTTTGATTTTAATGGGAATAGGCGGCGTTACTGCTCTTACAGGTAGAGATAAGTTATTTTTATCAATTTAAATTGCCTGACTTAGTTGTTGAATTTCTCTACTGGCGTATTTCAAGGGTTGTTTTTGACAGGTTCTAGCCCGCACTTGTAGTAAGCGATCGCCCAATCTTCTTGCGCCTGCACAACTAAGACGCGCATGGCTGACTCGTCGCTAGCAATGTCTTCATCTATCGGCGATCGCTCATTTTTTTCGAGTCGAGTTTTAAACCCAAAACTGCCGAGTGAGGTCAGCATCGCCCCAATGTGCCTGAGAAGCGAATGGATATAGACATCTAACGCCAATTGAGCGCGTTAGTTGCCTTTTGCAACGGCACTCTGAATCTAGGGCAGATATCCCGATAAAAAAGTACCACTTGAGGGACACCTGGCAATACTTTTTCAATCGCTTCAATTCCCTTTAAGTTGGCTGGGTAATAGAGTAGGGTTAAGCCTCAATGAAATATTTTTTTAAATGTCAGCTTGACTTTCTTCTCTAGTCATTACAGCGTCTTGCTTGCGATCGCTTCCCTCGTTCCAGGTAAACTTAAACGAGACGTAATTTCAGCCGCTATGCATCAACGAGTTTGTTTAGTTGATAGCAATCCTTATTCATTCATGAACTAGGATTGCACTAATTACTCCTCTTTGACATTCAATATGATATTTTGAGGCTTTTAAATACCTTGAGAGCGACAAGAGCCGACTTCCTTTGCATCCCTCTTAAGTTCTCTTCGCCAAGGATATTTTTTCAAAGAGGTGCATATCAAACGGAAAATGCTATAAATTCAAACTAAATTTTTAGGATAGAAAAACCAGCCCTTCTTTTTTTGTCGTCAGCTAAAAGCCTTAATAGATAACAACTATTGGGCTTGCATCCTCCAGCAATGGGTGGATGATTGAAAATTCTCAACATATATTAGGGATATGACAATTCTGTAGCTATCTATGAGCTACTGCATCAATCCCTGCTGCCCCAAACCTAACGATCCAGCCAACGCCAACAACCGTATTTGCCGCAATTGTGGCTCAGAGTTGCTGGTACAAGGGCGCTATCAGGTCATGCGCCTACTGAGTGACAACAGTGGCTTCGGCAATATTTATGAAGCCTACGAGGGCGCAACCCCCAAAATCCTGAAGATCCTCAAAAAAGATCACAACACGAATGCCAGAGTCGTCGAGCTATTTCAGCAAGAAGCCATTGTATTAAGCCAGCTGAATCATCCCGGCATCCCCAAAGTTGAGCCTGATGGATACTTCCAGTTTTATCCCAGAAACAGCCGAGAGCCAGTGTATGGCATCATCATGGAGAAAATTGATGGTCCCAACTTAAAAGAGTGGATGCAACAACAGGGCGATCGCCCTCTCGATCAGCGGCTAGCTCTTGACTGGTTAAAACAGCTCGCTGAGATTTTACATCTTGTCCACCAAAAAAACTATTTCCATCGTGATATTAAACCCGCAAATATCATGATGCGCTCTACAGGGCATCTGGTATTAATTGACTTTGGCACCGCCAGAGAGATGACCTATACTTACCTTGCGGAAGTCGGCGGCGCAGGCAGTGTCACGAGGATTAGTTCTGCTGGCTATACACCTCCAGAGCAAGAAAAAGGTCATGCTGTACCCCAGTCAGATTTCTATGCCTTGGGCAGAACTTTTGTTTATCTGCTGACTGGCAAACTAGCAACAGATCGCGCAATTTATGAACCTTTAACGGATAAATTTAATTGGCGCAATCATGCACCGGGTATTTCACCCTTACTGGCAGATTTTATTGATAAACTGATGGCTCCTACCGCAGGAGCGCGGCACAAAAATACTCAAGAAATTTTAGATGAACTCGCTAAAATTTCACAGTCTTTATCTAGACATAAACCTTCTCCTAATTTTAGTCTGATTGGTATCGGGGCAATTGTTGGGATACTTCCACCTTGGCAGCCTTCATTAGCCCCAACGATCATTGTTAGTAAGAAAAATAAAAATAAATGGTTGGTGGGGGGAGCCGTTGCTTGCTTGGTCGGATTAGGAGGATATGGAATTTGGCAACTATCTTACCAAGACGCGCCCAAAGTTATCGCTTATGAAAATCTTTCGGGAGTTAAAACGCTTCATGGGCATGAAAGCCAGGTAAATTCTCTGGCGATTAGCCCGGATGGACAAATTTTAGCCAGTAGCAGTGCCGATAAAACAATTAGAATTTGGAACAAGTCTACAGCCAAAGAGAATCGCATCATAAAAGGGCATGATAGCTACATAAATTCTCTAGCGATTAGCCCAGATGGAAATACATTAATAAGTGGCAGCGCCGATAAAACAATTAAAGTTTTAAATGTCTCCACTGGTCAAGAAATCCGTAGATTAAAGGGACATTCTAACCCTATTAATTCTGTTGCGATTAGCTTTGATTGGCAGACTCTAGCCAGTGGCAGCGCCGATAAAACAATTAAAATTTGGGATATTTCTACGGGTAAAGCAATCCACACGCTTCAGGGTCATTCCCAACCTGTTAATTCCGTTGCAATTAGCCCAGATGGGCAGACTTTAGCCAGTGCTAGTGCCGATAAAACAATTAAAATCTGGGATATTTCTACTGGCAAAGCAATCCGCACACTTCAGGGTCATTCTCAACCTGTTAATTCCGTTGCGATTAGCCCGGATGGGCAGATTTTAGCCAGTGCTAGTGCTGACAAAACGATTAAGATTTGGGATTTAAACACTGGGAAACAAATTCACACCCTCACCCGGCATTCTAACTATGTGAATTCGGTTGCGATTAGCTCAGATGGACAAACTTTAGTCAGTGGCAGTGCGGACAAAACAATTAAAATTTGGAATCTTTCAACGGGTGAAGAAATTCGCACGCTTACCGGGCATTCTAGCTGGGTTAAATGTATTGTGATTAGCCCGGATGGGCAGACGATTGCTACTGGCAGTGGTGACAGTACTATCAAAATTTGGCAGGTGCCGGTCGCAGATGCCCGATAACTCACGGGGGTGTTGGCGGGGGCGGCTATTAGATGTTTATCGGCTTCCTTTGTGCGATCGCGCTACAATCTAGCACTATAGGAACTTGTTAACAGTATTTTATCGATATTTTCCTAGATATAAATAATTTTTTTATAGTTTATCTGTCTCTATTTAGATAATTATTCAAAAGTTAAATCATTATTCATGGTTTAGCGCTAAATCAACTATAGCAGTTCTCACTTGAGTGCAGTATAGACTCGGAACCTCACCCCCAGCCCCTCTCCGTGAACGGAGAGGGGGGAATATTGAGGAATATTGAACCCCTCCCTGTGAACGGGGTGCGGCAGGGGTGAGGTTAAACCGTACTACATCCAATAGAGAATTGCTATAACTTTAGAAATAAATTATGAATATATTTATTTTTATAATAGAAGCTGTGTTATCTAGATACTGACCATAGACAGAGTCAAAATTATGAATTTTTAATTAAAATCAACAACATTTTGTAAGCGGAAAATAGGAATGAATTTTCAAACATCGGTATCAACAGCATGGGGGAAAATTCAGGCAATGATCGATGGCCTGATTGTCATGCTGCCCAATATTGTATTAGCACTAATCGTCTTCACACTATTTTTTTTTGCAGCAAGAGCGATTAAGGCGACGGTCAGACGGCTTACCAGAAGGCATCGACAAGCTCGGAATCTGGGTCTGGTGTTAGGTCGTTTGTCGCAGGGAATTATTATTTTAATTGGTCTATTTGTAGCATTATCCATCGTTATCCCGACATTTCAAGCCGGAGATTTAATTCAACTGCTAGGGATTAGTGGGGTCGCAATTGGTTTCGCGTTCCGCGATATTCTCCAGAATTTTCTGGCTGGTATTTTAATTCTGTTGACCGAGCCATTCCAGATCGATGACCAAATCGTATTTAAAGACTTCGAGGGAACGGTTGAAAACATCCAGACGCGAGCCACGACCATTAGAACCTATGATGGTCGTCGCATCGTGATTCCGAATTCTGAGCTGTTTACAAACTCGGTAACGGTGAACACTGCTTTCGAGAATCGCCGCCTTCAGTACGACGTGGGTGTTGGTTACGGCGACGACATTGACCAGGCGAAACAACTGATTCTAGAAGCGATCGCTAGCGTCGATGGTGTTTTGGAAGATCCAGCTCCCGACGCCCTTGTAGTGGATCTAGCTGACAGTACGGTGAATATCCGCGCCCGTTGGTGGGTACAGCCGCCGCGACGTGCAGATATTCTCGATAAGCAGGATCAAGTTCTCGCTGCCATTAAGAATAAGCTCACGGCTAACGGCATTGATATGCCCTTCCCGACTCAGCAAATCCTGTTCCACGACCAAACCGAAGAGACAGATGGCGATCGCGCTCGTCAGCGTGAAGGATGGCCCGCTGGGAAACAAGAAGTGCCAAAACCCCGCAGTATCGGCGGTTCCCTCCGGAAGCTAGCAGAAATGCGTGCCCAAAGAGATGGAAATGGCAGCCATAGAGACGAGAACCCCGATCGCCCTCACACTGCCGACGATAATTAATGAAAAATAACTGATGAAAAACATCAAGCTGGGCAAACTTTGGGACTCGCTCCACTCCAGCTACTGGTTCGTACCAACGCTGATGGCGCTCAGCGCGATCGCCTTGGCATTCGGAATGTTAAGCCTCGATCGAGCAGCCAAATCTGATCCGATAGAGTCGTTGGGCTGGATCTACACCGGCGGGCCAGATGGGGTGAGAACGCTGCTTTCAGCCGTTGCTAGTTCGATGATTACCGTTGCGGGTACTGCCTTCTCGATTACAATTGTTGCCCTCACCCTCGCTTCCTCCCAATTCGGCCCGCGACTGATGCGTAACTTCATGCAGGATACGAGCAATCAAGTCGTCTTGGGCACGTTTATCGGTACGTTCATCTATTGCTTGCTGGTACTGCGAACCGTGCGAGGAGAAGATTACGATGTGTTCGTACCGCAAATCTCCGTCACGATGGGCATGGTGCTAGCGATCGCCAGTATTGGCGTCCTGATCTACTTTATCCATCATGTCTCAACCTCAATGCAGGCATCCCATATCATCAGAGAGGTTGGCAGAGAGTTGGACAATGTCATCGATCGCTTATTTCCGCAGAAGATCGGGCAGGGTAAATCAGCACCAGAGCAGCGGTCGGTGGCGGGAATCCCCGCCGGGTTTGAGGAGGAAGCGACTCCTATCTTGGCGAAAGAGAGCGGTTATCTTCAGGCAATTGATGACGAGCTGTTAATGAAGATCGCCACCTCAAAAAACCTCCTCCTGCGTCTGAAATATCGCCCCGGCAAGTTTATTGTGGAAGGAAGCGAACTGGTGATGATTTGGCCTGGGGAACGGGTGAATAAAAAACTCACCCAGCAGTTCAACCAAGCATTTATTTTTGGCGAACAACGCACCGAACAACAGGATGTAGAATTTCCCATCGATCAGTTAGTTGAAATTGCCGCTCGCGCCCTTTCTCCTGGCATCAACGATCCGTTTACGGCGATCCAGTGTATTAACCAGATGACCGCTGCACTTTGCCGTCTGGCGGAGAGAGATTTTCCCTCGCCCTACCGCTACGACAAAGACAACAACCTGCGAGCGATCGCGAATCCGGTGACGTTTGCAGAGTTAATTGACGCCGCCTTTAACCAGATTCGACAATACAGCAAATCGGATGTAGCAGTGAAAATTCGATTACTCAAAGCGATCGCTCTCATCGCCACCCACACCCGCAACCAGAAAGACCGGGCGGCGCTGCTACGTCATGCCCAAATGATCGAGCGCAGTAGCTGTGAGGAAGTATCGGAGGAATTAGACCGAAAGGATATTGAGGAGCGATATTTGGCAGCGGTGAAAGCGCTAAAGGAGTTTTAAATGACGCTGCTCATATTTAGCTTGAAATTTAGCTTGAAAATAACTTAACTTTCCGATTGCGGCGCTTCCAGAACGCTGACATCAATTAAAGGTGTGACGTTAAACCCTTTGCCAAGTAATTGCCTTTGAATTGCGCGAGTCATGCGAGAGCGAATCTCTTCCGAAGACTCAGTAACACCCGCCTGACGCTGAACATAAATGGTACCCAACAACGTATTCTGACCTTTGATATTCGAGGGGGTGAACCGAACATTGGCTTCCACCAGTTTCGCCAAACCGCTATCATTCACCACCTTCTGGATTTGGGCAACGGCACGCTGTTCGCGGCTGCCGCGCTGAAGCTCCGGAGAGCTGGAAAACTGCCAAGTCAGCAAGCCAAAAAGCGCTACGGCAGTGGCTGTAAAGGCAGACGGAAATATCCAGCGCTTGCCACGGTTATAGCGGGCACCTTGAGCAGACAGACCATAGGCGCGGAACATCAGGGAGGCGGATAGATTAATCCCAACCAGTTGTAGCAACAGCACAAAGACGCCGTTTACAGCCATATCCCAGCGACCCATTGCGCTTGCCATCCCCACCATTCCGGCAGGCGGTGCCAGCGAAGCCGCAACCAGCATTCCCACCGCCGCCCCAGAGACGAGGCTACTTCTTTCCGATTGGACAAGATTCAGAGCGCCTGCCGCACCTGCGACCAGTGGCAGCAGCACGGCTACTGCCGAAACCGTACTGGTTGTGTTCATGGAGGATGTCACCACTTCCTGTCGCAGAATCAAGGTGAGTGCCCCAGTGACTAGGATTGTTACCGCCAGGGCTGAAAAGTATCGTAAAATGCTCCGTCCGAGAAGTTCTCCATCGCCGCGTGCCGTAGCGATCGCTGTATTCATCGCTGGCCCTGCAAACGGTGCAATCAGCATGGCAGCGACGAGAAGATAGCTAGTATTGGTGAACAAGCCGATCCAGACCACCACACCCGCCGCCGCGGCATATCCCAGAAACCCTTTCCACGAGCCAACGCTTTGCAGCCCTGAGAGGAAAATTTCGATGGGACTGCGTGCCTGCACATCTGTCACCTGCTGCGCTGCTTTAAAAGGCGGTGGCTGCAAGGCGATGACTCCACGCGGAAGCAGCGTGACCTGCAATTTTGGTACCGCTTGCAACTTTTCGAGTAGTTCCTCAACCTTCCCATTCGAGACGTGAACGATGACCACGTCTAACGATTCATCAGCTCCAGTCGCTTCAAACAGGGAAAGATTTGCTCCATCACAAGCTTGGGCAATATCCAGAACTGTTTTCCCACACCCACGGGGAACCTGTACAAGTAGTTGGCGCATTGCGGCTGGCTATATTAAGTCTGCGTCCCTTGTACCATCTCGCACAGTATGGAAGTTCGCTCTCTAGCTAGAGGAATATTTCACTACTTTTCTACTAATCTCTGCTGGGGTTTTCTATGCACCTGGATATTTGCCCACAGTCTGACCGCTGTACCCTTGGCTCAGCTTTACGGCAAGCGCTTTCAAAACTGCTGTAGGAGTCATTAAAAATCTTATGAGCAATCTGAGTCCAACTGAAAAACGGGAACTCAAAAAAGAACAAGGCGAGGTTCTGCAACAGTTGGAAGACTGGCTAGAAACACCCATGCTATTGCTCGGCTTTGGGTGGCTGGCGTTGTTGGTCGTCGAACTAATTTGGGGCTTAAATCCCCTGCTGGAAATCATCAGCAACTTTATCTGGATCGTTTTTATCCTAGACTTCGCCTTACGATTGGTTCTGGCTCCTTACAAATTTATCTATCTCAAGCAAAACTGGCTCACAGCCCTCTCCTTGCTGTTGCCAGCGTTGCGCGTCTTCCGAATTACCCGCGTGTTTCGCTTACTGAGAGCCAGCCGGGGACTGCGACTGGTACGTGTCATCAGTTCTCTGAATCGCGGTATGCGATCGCTCCGAGCCAGCATGAGTCGTCGTGGTTTTGGCTACATCATCGCGCTGACGCTGGTGGTAACGCTGGTGGGAGCCGCAGGGATGTATGCTTTTGAAAGCAATACCCCTGATGGGCGCGGACTGAATGACTACGGTGCTGCACTGTGGTGGACAGCAATGATTATGACAACGATGGGATCGGAATACTGGCCTCAGACTCCAGAAGGTCGGGTACTCTGCTTGATCCTATCGTTATATGCTTTTGCAGTGTTTGGCTATGTAACGGCAACCCTCGCCACCTTCTTTGTCGGACGCGATGCGGAAGACGAACAAGCAGAAGTAGCAGGTGCTAAATCTATCGCCGCGTTGCATGAAGAAATCGTTGCATTGCGGGCTGAGATTCAGGCGCTTTCCCGTCAGAAACCAGAAGCATGATATGAAATTGAATTAATTGCTTCGTTTATAGTTTGTTAGTAATGACTAATTGGGAAAAAGTTTTAAGTCTTGAATTAAAAAACTTTCTTCTAACTCAAAACTCAATACTGCAAACTCTCTTTACCCATGACCCATTTATGAGGAAAAAGCAATGCTGAGTAGCAATTGGCGAGGGTATAGAATCGCCGCTTGGGTTGGACAGTTTTTACTCGCGATCGCGATCGCCGTTGAATTGTATCACCGGAACTGGGTGGGTTCATTTACACTCGCCTGCTTCCTGGCTGCTTCGTTTCTGTTTGTGACCCTCGAAAATCAACTGCCAACGTTGTTTGATTTTCTGTTTGTTATCGCAGCCTTGATCAATGCGGGTGGCTGGGTTTGGGGTTTATTTTACCCACCGGGACCCTACGATGAAATTGCTCATGCCTTTACAACCTTTTCCGTAACGCTGGCGCTGAGTTTTCTCGTGTATGAGTCAATGCTGACTCCGTTCCGCTACCACCGACTGCTGTATATCTTAACGATCTCTAGCTTCGGAATCGCCATCGGCGCTCTTTGGGAGATATTTGAATGGGTGGTGCAAGTGATCAATGACCTTGATGACACCATCGTGGATCTGATTATGGACACCATTGGAGCTTTAACGGCAGCACTGGTAAGCGTGTGGGCGCTACAAGAGCGAGTCCATCCAAAATCAACTGTCGAAGATCAATCAGTATCACCAAAGCGCCGCCGTTAAAAATTTTTAATGAGTTGTAAGCCATGAGTCATTAGTCATCAGCAATAAACCAAAGACCCAGAGGTGGGGGAAATTCTTACTGATTATGCACCCACTTGAGCAGCCCTAGAGCAGTGACAACATTTACAAAGTGACCGGCAATCCCATTAAAATTCGCTAATACCACAAAAACATCAAGCGCCCGAATGATTTTGTAGGGGTCGGTGATTGCCACACCTGGAGGTTGGGATACAGATTTTGCTAGTAACACTCCCATACTCGCTCCACCACCCAACAGACATAACAAAATCCCCACCAAACCTGTAATTAAAGCTAGTCGCAGGACTTGAACAGTATCGGCTTTGGAGGGATGCACAGCCGAATTAGGATTTGCTAAACCTTTAGCGATGCGAGTGTAGCGGAAAGCTAAGAAGACACCGAATAACAGTGCGAAAAGTCCACAAATTGCCCAAAATATACCGACTCCTAGGGCAGGATTTGCTTCATTGGCAAAGTTACGACCAGAGATAGCAAATAATAAAGCGATGCCAGAAGCAACTGCCAATCCTAATTCGACCCAGAAGGCAATCCAGCCTACCAGACGAAAAATATTGGAGATTTTTTGTTTAGTTGGGGAAGGTGAGTGGGTGTCTGAGTGAGTTTGCATATCTGTCTCATGTTGCAAAAAGGAGCTGATACCCCACACCAGAACACTACCTCTACTGGCTCTGGTTATACGCCCACCTAGAGAGAGAACCGATCCCTTGCCTAAAGATGAAAATTTATCGGTCAATCAACTTGTTTAAAACTTGAAGAATCAGAAAAATCGGCTAAGGGGAGGACGCCTTAGTGCCCAAATCCTATCAAGCTAAAGAGCAAGGGCACTGATTTCAGAGCCGCTATTGACGAGTGGCGTGTCTTTTTAGTCAAGATATTCATTCTAAAAAATATTCCCTCTTCTCAACTAAGATGCTGTTGGCAGTTGCAGAGTCTTCGGTATTCAATCCTGATGTACGCTTCCTGTCTGCAATCCTTGCAGTCGGTCTGGCTCTGGTGCATCTCTACTCCGGTAAGCTGCGCTTTCTGGATGCCACCCCTCGCAGTATCTGGCTTTCTATCGGGAGTGGCGTATCTGTCGCCTACATTTTCGTCCATATCCTCCCGGAACTGAGTCAGGCACAGGAGACAGTTAAGGAGACGTTGGACGGGGGGTTTGCCTTTCTGGAACACCACGTTTACCTGGTGGCACTCATAGGCGTCAGCGTGTTTTATGGACTGGAGCGAGCTGCTACACTGTCGCGCCAGCGCAACCAAAAGGCGGGAAATGGAGATGTTACAGAAGCTGGGGTCTTCTGGCCGCACATCGCTTCATTCGCCGTTTACAATGCTTTGATCGGCTACCTGTTAATCCACCCGGAGGAACCGGGTTTTCAAAGTCTTTTTCTGTTTTTCTTCGCAATGGCTTTGCATTTCATGGTCAACGACAACGGCTTGCGCGAACACCATAAGGATGCCTATCACAAGAAGGGGCGCTGGATACTGGCGGCGGCGATTATCGTGGGATGGGTCATTGGGAGCGGAACCGAAATTCACGAGGCAGCGATCGCAGTCTTGTTTGCCTTCCTTGCCGGAGGAGTCGTCCTGAACGTCCTGAAGGAAGAACTCCCGGAAGATCGCGATAGCCGCTTTTGGGCTTTCGCTCTGGGTGCAGGTATCTATGCCGCGCTTCTGCTGGAACTGTGAAGCAATGCCGATCGAGGTTTGTTTGCAACCAAAGCGTCTTTGCAGATCGTGCCGATCCTCAACGCAGATTTCGCGTTAAGCTTTGCCCGTAGTTGGATCGAGGGGGGGAATCAACATGACATCGATGCTGTCCTAAGCCACTACGCGGATGACTTCGAGCTTGGCTTCTCCTTTGATCCCATCGATTGCTGAAGAATCTAGCGGCGTTCTACATGGCAAGGCGGATGTGAGAGCCTACTGGAAGAAAGGGTTAGCGCAAATTCCTGACCTTCATTTTGAACTCAAAGAAGTCCTGACGGGTGTAGATAGCATCACGCTCTATTACTGAGGGCATCGGGCATGGTGGCTGAAATGCTATGGTTTAACGGTACTGGAAAGGTAAAGAAAGCTTGGGTTTGTTAGGCCATTAACATAACAAGGAAGGGTGAGTTGTGAGGCATGGGAATCTCCCATCAACTGATTAATCGATCTCAGGAAAATGTAACCTATCTTGAGATTGGCGATCGCACTCTTGGAGATGAGGTCGAATTCCCAAATGACGATCTCAAAGCAACACAATTGCCGAATGGTGAATGGGCTTTAACGCACAAAGATGGTCGCGCTTATTAAGGTCACTGCCTAACAACCGCGCTGCATCATAACGTTCCGCGATCGCATTTTATCCTTCAACAATAATGCGATCGCTCGATCGAGTCACGTTTGGTTTCACGTTACCTACTGATTCACAAGTAAGGATGTGACAAGCTCAACCCAACCTACAGCGAGGGGCGATCGCACTTGAAAATATACGGAAAAATTCAGCTTATCCTTCAGAAACCGCCTAATATACAGAACAATTCTACCTATCTACTTAATTTAGAATCATATACGGAAAAATTCTGCCTATCCGCCAGAACTAGATGAATAGGCAGAATCTTTCTGTCCATTAATAGTTAGACTGATAAAATCATCTGATTGAATATATAACTAGAGGCATAGCAAGTTTAAAGGTATGAATCTGTAATGCCAAAGGAAGAACTCAAGCCAAGAAAAATTTGTGCTACTCTGCCTGCATTAGGAACTTATACTGTTCCTTTCTACAAAGAATCAGCAAAAATTTTGGCACTATTAGGTGACAAAGAGTTAAATCGGCTATCAAAAATAGCTCATCTGGGTACGGCAGCCACAGTATTTACCGGAATTAATCACTCACGTCTTGAATACATGCTCTTGCAATGTGCAATTATTAATCTTTTGCCAAAATTTAATCTTGGGACAGAACAATTTGCAATAAGTGGGAAAGTCAAACTTGCAGGTGGAAATTCTCAGTTTTCATCGGGCGAAGAACTATTAAAGTATTGGTCTATTTTTAGCAACATAGGACATACTCAATATACTTATGGAGTTGAGAGAGCTTTGTTTTCTTATTTACGCCGGAACAAAGATTCTAAAAAGTTTTTTTTGTCAATGATTCGTCAAGCTGAGCTTCAAGAATGGAGTAAGAAAGTTATTGAAAACTATCAGGATTCCAACTTTCATTGGATTTTGTCTATTTTGAGAATCTCACAGTATATTCCTCTTGGAAATCGGGATAAAGGATTATTTAATCAGTGTCTAATAAATTTATTATTACCTCTTGAGAACTTGAATTTTAAGTCACATAACGATCGCTACAAAATGTATCGTCTTCGCAAAATTTTTGAGCAAATCAGATTGCTTAGCTTGGTTACACTTGATTCTTATTATTCTCATCACCCTGTGAGGTATCAAATTTCTACAGCAATCATGGATCTAGAGAATCTATTTTTAGACCAGGAAACAGGCTTTGAGAACCTTTTAATTCAGACCGCTAGTTGGTTAGCTGATGAATTATATATGCATCCTAATTCGGCAGCTACTCTTCGCTACTATGAAATTCAATCGTCGCAGAAGTTTAATAAATATTATGAAAAATTCTTTAAATCAGTAGATGAATTTAAAGGGTTTATGAGCAACTTTATGAATGATGGCTTTGGTCAACCTTCAAATAATCATCTAAAGATATTTTTAAGAGTATCTCTGTCAGAAAAACAAGCTGCAATCTTTCGTAATAAGGATACTTATGATATTAGAAATATTTTAGAAAAACAGATAACAAAACCTAGAAAAACTCGAATATCTGTTCTTAAAAATCCCTTTTCTAAAAATCTTCATATTGATTTATTTTACGATTACTATGAGTCTAGTCCTTATGATATAGGACAGTTATGTTGTGGATTTTATAAGTGGTTTATTCGGACAATTAAAGTACACGCTGCTTCAAGCCTTGAAGAATCTTTTTCAAAGGAGATAATAAAAAAATTTCCACCACGCTTTAAAGAAGAGTTTAGACTTATGATTTTAAGGCAGAATATGGAGGAATTCCAAAATATTTTCTCTCATATGTTGAGCAGCGTCATAAAGTATTTGATTCCTGAAGATTCAATAGGATCTATAGTTGAATTTATACCATCGTCAAAATTGAAACAGCCTTTCCTAACCAGACTAAAAGATGATGATTTACAGTTTGACAATATCAAAATTAATCTTGAAAACTCTATTGTTGACAATCCTTTTAAGCTACATGCTGATCGTATTCAGGAACTAAAAGCAATTAAGCACGTCGTACAATATTCTCGTTTTCCCTTATTAATAGTATGTGCCGATAAATTTATTCTAAGAAATTCGGGGGGAAGACATGTTGCTGAATGGGATGGAATTATACTTGAAATTTCACAACAAAAGGCTTGTTTAAATATTATTGAAGCCAAGAACAAGGGTACGGATCATCAAAACGAGAAAGAGGCATTTGATCAATTAGCCAAGTGCAGGAATTTTATTAAATTGAAACACAAAAGCATGGAAACTAACAGAGTTAGAATTCCTGCTTTAGGAGCAAAGCTAAAAATTAGCTTGTGTTAGTAATTTGGAAATGCGAAGTTTTGTTTTTGAGTACTGCTATGAAAATCAGTCTAACACGACATTGGAGCCAACCGATGAGAGGTAATCGGTGAGCGCCACAAGTTGTCTGCGACGGCTCAACTTTACCGTTAGATCGCTTGTATGCAACATAAGCTACAGGTTGTAATCAAATAAAGACCAATCATTAGAGGTTTTAATTGGAACTTCTAGAGATTGCAGGTACAACCAAGACTTGGAGAGTGAAGTGTGACTGCTAGATTCACAGTTTGAAATCTAATTTCGCGATCGCATTCCCGTGTGCCGAAGGCATCGCATTCTATCCTTCAACTTACTCCTGAGAAGAGAGGAAAGTTTTAGAACTCACAGCTAAAACCCAATCAAATTGTCTACCAATTTGAAGCATCTGAATTTTTTCGCGTTACAGCTACGGGATGCTGGGAATTTAGGCGGCTAACAATCACAGGAGATTTGTTGTGAGGTCTCGAAGACTGCAATCATTGTTTTGCGATCGCTCGTTCGTTCTCCGCTTTTTGAGCATCGCCCTTGTCGTTTCAGTCTTGCTGTTCAGCGCTAAGGCAAGCTTATTTGAGACTTCTGCGATCGCGCAAATCCCAATGCAGCCTACGCCATCGAATCTCTGTAGCACTTTGGCTCAGAGCGATTTTTCACCCGTACCTGCTCGCTCCTGATGTCTTTGTGCAACGCCAAACAAAAATTGGGGTCGTTCTAGAAAATATCCTAGAATTCCCCCAATTTTTAGAACGCTCAATGAGCAATTAGCGAATTATGCGATCGCTGCCATCTTCACATCGTTATTCGCCAGAACCTCTTGCAGTTCCTCAGCGTCTACCGTTTCCTTTTCAATGAGCATTTGAGCCAATTGATCCAGGATGTGGCGGTTATTCACCAGCACTGCTTTGGCACGATGGTAAGCTTGATCCACCAAATTGTGGACTTCATCATCAATCGTCGCCGCAGTTGCTTCCGAGAAATCCCGCTCGGCGGCAATGTCGCGTCCCAAGAACATATTGCCTTGCTGACGACCTAAAGCAACTTGTCCCAAGCGATCGCTCATGCCAAACCGCATCACCATTTGACGCGCCACACGAGCCACCTGCTGCAAGTCATTCGAGGCACCCGTTGTTACTTCTTCTTCACCGAAGATGATTTCTTCAGCAAGCCGACCGCCCAAGGCGACTGCCATCTGATTTTGCAGATAAGAGCGGCTGTACAAACCAGAATCCATCCGGTCTTCACTCGGTGTAAACCAAGTCAAACCACCCGCACGACCGCGAGGGATGATGCTGATCTTTTGCACCGGGTCATAATCTGGCATCAATGCACCAACGAGAGCGTGACCCGCTTCGTGATAAGCCACCAAGGTTTTGCGCTTTTCGCTCATCACCCGGTCTTTCTTCTCTGGGCCAGCTAGCACCCGGTCGATGGCATCATTGATTTCATCCATCGAGATTTCGGTCAGGTTGCGACGAGCCGCCAGAATCGCTGCTTCGTTCAGCAAGTTGGAGAGGTCAGCACCCGTGAAACCAGGGGTACGACGAGCGATCTTCTCAAGATCCACATCCTTCGCCAGCGTTTTGCCACGGGCGTGAACGTTGAGAATCTCCAAGCGACCGGCATAGTCGGGACGATCCACGACCACCTGACGGTCAAAGCGACCCGGACGCAGCAGTGCTGCATCAAGTACATCTGGGCGGTTCGTAGCAGCGATGATAATAATTCCCGTGTTGCCCTCGAAACCGTCCATCTCGGTCAGCAACTGGTTGAGGGTTTGCTCCCGCTCATCGTTACCGCCGCCTAAACCTGCACCCCGCTGACGCCCCACGGCATCAATTTCATCGATAAATACGATACAGGGAGCATTTGCCTTGGCTTGTTCAAACAGGTCGCGCACGCGAGATGCACCGACACCGACGAACATTTCTACAAACTCAGAACCAGAGATAGAGAAGAAAGGCACACCTGCTTCCCCAGCAACTGCACGAGCGAGCAGCGTTTTACCCGTTCCCGGAGGTCCAACTAGCAGCACGCCTTTGGGAATTTTTGCTCCAATGGCGGTGAAGCGGTCGGCGTTCTTGAGGAAGTCAACGACTTCATTCAGCTCTAGCTTGGCTTGGTCAATGCCAGCGACATCCCCAAAAGTTACTTGGGTTTGTGGCTCCATTTGGACTCTGGCTTTGGATTTGCCAAAGTTCATCGCTTGAGAGCCTGGGCCACTCTGAGCGCGGCGTAGCAAAAAGAATAATCCAACCAGAAGCAGAACGGGGAAGAAGAGACTGCTCAAGGCGCGGAACCAGAAGCTGTCATCGCTCTGGGGCAAAACTGAAATGTCTACACCCTTGGTGGACAGAATGCTAATCAGGTCTGGGTCATTAGGCAGGTTAACGACAATCTTGCTGCCGTCTTGTGCTGTAACAAGCGCCTTAGTGCGGTCGGCACTAAGACCAACTCTTTCAATCCGACCGTCTTGAACTTCCTGAATCAGCTTGCTGTATTTCCAGGTTTCCCGACTTTGGGGTTGTTTGTCTAAAAATGCTGTTCCTAAGGCGATTACAACTATTGCTAGCAGCGCATACAGCCCTGCATTTCTCCACCGTTTGTTCACCGAGTTTCCTCCTAAGCTCTAGGATATGGGGACGCTTTGAATTTTTATTTGTATTAACTTATGTTAACCCGTCTCAGAATTCCTTGACACGGTTGGTTCATAGAAACCTTCAACAACGTCATCTATCTTCATCGTAACCGTCGCCACAAAAACAACCATCCTAGCTGGAACAATCTACTCCCACACCCTAGAAATGGGGCTACACAACATAGTCCCCCACCCTAGAAGGGTGGGACTACACAGACAAAGCCTGCCTACGCAGGCTTTGTCTCCTAGCCTGTAAAGACAGGGTTCGTTTGTGGAGTCGCGACTTCAGTCGTCGAGATTTTTACGCTCAGGGGGAAGCTTGATGGGTTTGGTAGCGCTGAAATAAGCTCTGCAATTGCTCTAGGCTGCTGTGTAACGGGTCAAAAGTCAAAGTACCTTCTTGGCAAAGAACGGTATGAATCGGAACGACTTGCACCACGCAATTACTATAAGCAAGAACTGACAATCCTTTCACAAAGTCAGCATCCCAAGGCACTTGCCCAGGGGTTAGATTCTGACTTGCCAGCCAGTTGATCAGTTGCGATCGCGCGATTCCCGGCAAAATTCCAGCATCTAGAGGCGGCGTCCACCACTTACCATCCCGCCATCCCCAAAGATTGCCCGTACTGGTTTCTAACCAATTTCCCTTATCATCGACCAAAATTGCTTCTGTCGCTCCCATCTGCTGAGCTTTTCCCAATGCCAGCCAAGCAGGCAGGTAGTTCCCCGTTTTATGTTCGGGAATTGAGCGGCAAAATAACGGCTCTGCCGCTAGCCAACTTTTAACACCATATTTTTGTCTTTCTATCAATTCATCGGGAAAAAACCGCCCGCTAATCCACTCTCGCCCATCGGGAAATAGAGTAATTCTGAGAACGGGGAAGTGTGGGATTAACGCTTCTGCTTGTTGCCGTAATTGTTCCCAGTCTGGCTGCTGCCAGTCAAACGTTTGCACGCTGCAACAGAGGCGATCGCAATGTCCCTTCCAGTTAGTCAGCGGACTCTCCAACGACTGCTCATAAACCCGCAGCGTTGTAAACACCTTCGCTCCATAAAGCAACCCCGGATCGTCAATCGCTAACTCCAGGGTTCCCGACTCAATCAGGTTGCCGTTATACCAGTACATCTCATCACCTTTGGGTGAATACAATATACTTCAAGATACTACAAAAAGGCGACAAACGCTACACAAACGTCCTTTTGTACGTGCAACGCGAGACTTTTGAAACCCGCTTCGGTCGGGTTTAGTCTGTATAGATGCGAATTCTCTTCGCCCTTTTGACAGGCTGTATAGTGACTTTTTATTTGACGTGGAGACAGATCGGATTAGTGTCGTTAAAGAGGCAAAGCTAAACCTGGCTTGCTTTTTCCGCTCAATCTAAATTGGCAATGCTGCTGGTCAAATGCTAGCTCGTTGAGTAATCTTTCTCTGTAATCCTGCAATCGGGAAAGTTTTGCTCAGTGACACGAAATTGTCTCGACGCCATTTAATTTGGCACTGTACATCAACGTTGAAAAGGTGATTGATGAGCAAAAATGTCCTGAGTTTCCAGAATGGTTTCAACTCAGGCGGCAAGGAGCTATTAAACCGAAATTTATTAATGATTGACGTGATTAGGTCGATTCCATCTTCATGACGATGAACCCAGCTAAATTAAGCGCAAGACTCGCAATGTATTAAGACTTTTTTTGGAGATGCGATCGCCTTGAAAAACCATGTTATTTTCTGTTCTCTTTGAGGAATTTAGCTATTTCAATCTAAATGCTGAACAGCTTAGCACTTTGGAAAAGGATAGCTTCGATATTATCCTCACTGAAAGCTAACGTGGTTTCCTTTTTGTCGATATTCTGGCTAGAAGTTTGATGGTAAACTAATAATCGTTAAAAAACTTTGACAGTAGCTTTTTGTGACAAAAAAAAGCTACTGATACAAATTACTTATTGTTATGATTTTTAATAACTCTACCAGGACTAACAAAAGAAATTCCTTGGTTGGATGCAGCACTAATCATAACGGCTTCAACGACAGGCTCAGAAACTTTCTTTTTAGCTATCCACTCAACAATAAAGTTAGCTCCTAACCCCCCAGTGGTGTCAGTTCTCGCTACAACAAAATCTGTAGAAGCTAGAGAACCAAGTTCCACAGGGCGCTCTAAATAGTGCTTGATTAATTTTCCCTCTGTATCATAGTAGCGCACTGAAGTGACAATGATGGGATTGCTCAAATCCGTATTGCGAATACTAAGAGTGGCTGATAAATATAAAACTTCCTTCTGGTTTTCGTAATAAATATGAGAATAGATAGGGACATAGATAGTTTGCCCCATCGCTATCTTACTATTGTCATCCAACGTTACCACCCTAAGTTGGGGTTGAGTCACCTGATTCATATTAGATTGTGGCTTTTGTGGAATCCCCGGTAAACTGCAAGAGGCAAGGACAATGAGTGCTAGGGGCGAAGAGAAATACAAATAAAGCTTCATTAGAGGTAATTGTTAGATTATTAGAGGTAATTGTTTGATTTTACTAACTGTGATTAATTTTCGATGCTACCCGGTACCCTGGCTTTTAAAGTCAGGGTATTTTTTATGTTTTGGTTCCAATTGGGGCTAAAAGATTTTGCCTTACAAGCGACTGTTTGTGTACAGTGCCAAATTAAATGATGTCAAGACAATTTCGTGTCACTGAGCAAAACTTTTCTGATTGCAGGATTACACAGAAAGATTAGTCAATGAGCTAGCATTTGACTATCAGCGTTGCCAAATTAGATTGGGCCGAAAAAGCAAGCCAGGCTAAGCTTTGACTCTTTAACGACATAATATGTCTCCACGTCAAATAAAAAGTCGCTGTACAACTACTGGCGATAGCTATACTTCAAAATGCTACAAAAAAGCGACAAACGCTACACAAACGTCCTTTGGTACGAGCAACGCGAAACTTTTGAAACCCGCTTCGGTCGGGTTTAGTCTGTATAAATGCGAATTCTTTTCGTCCTTTTTACAAGCATTGGGATGCTCCCGATCAAAATGTCCATTCGTGGTCTGGATCGTTAAGTGCTACTTTGACAGACGCTAAGTTCGCAAGGTCTTTGAACGGACTTGACTTTGCTATTTCCGTAATTGAGTTCAAGGCTAGGGCTAATTGCTCGTTATTACCGGCTGTAATTGCCCGATCAACGACACCAAACAAAGCGCGAAAGTTTTCTGCACGTTCATCAAATGAGCGGTCAAGGTATGCCATTAGCAAGTCTCGCTGGGCATTAATCTTGGCTATTCTTTCTTTTTCCCAGGCGTCAATATCGCGTCGCTTAGTGCGTTCCTCCTCAGCCACCTTCTTGTATTCCGTGTAAGCTGAGACAAGATCGCGTAGACATTCAGCGAGCCTAGTGAATTCACCCATGCTTTGTGCAAGCACTTCTACAGAAACTCTTTTAGCCGACACGGCTAATTACCTCACAGCTTACAATATTTTGCTTTGATAGTGGCAGAAGAAGGATTTAGGTTGCCTTTAGTATCTAAAACTGGGGTTTTCATGATTTCTACAAGTGCCTTCACTAAAAGTCCTACCTGTTGAAACTTGCTAGCATCCCGGTTTGTTTCAAAGGATTGGGATTCAAGTTCATTAAGACCTATAACAGCACGATTATTCAAGTCTTCCACTAAGTTGCTTAACTCAGCGATCCGCCGTTTCACTTGTTGCAGAAAGTCTTTGGCAGCATCAATCTTAGCAATCTCAGTGCTAACATTGGCTTCGTATTTTCGTGCTTTTGTTAAAGCTTTCTCACCTTGACCAGCAAGCACGAAGCCACCAATCATCAAGGCTGGACCAACCGTAATACCTCCGAGGACAAGGGTGCCAAGTGCCATGCCACCGCCACCAGCAGCCAGTGAACCACCGCCCAGCCATGCTAGGGTGGCATTCCAAGCAGCAGCACCACTAAGTCCTGCAATAGCTGTTCCGGTACTTGCTGTCCCAAAAAGTCCTACAAGCCCTACTGCGCCTTGACCAGCCGCCGCTGCTGCCCCAAGAGCTGTAATACCACCTTGGGCAAACTTTTCAGCTTCCAAAGCAGCAGCTTCATATTCTTTGAGCTGCTGAACAGAAACGCCTTCTAGCCCAGCTAAAAACTCCATCTCGCTTTCAGAAGCCTGCCGACCAATCCGCTTGATGAAATTAACAAATCGCCCAACTGTACGCACCTTAATATCAATCTGGAGTTGACCATAAGCTTCTGCAAGTTCTTGGGTGGCTTCCCAGTCAGTTTGCAACTTCTTGACAGCACGCTCGTGTCTTTTTTGAGCACTCTTGCCAATTTTCTCGGCATCCTTCATGTCAGAAACACCTTCAACACCTTTGACCGCGCCATAAGCGGCAGTAGCTAAGGCAGCAGCACCCAGGATAATTGGTATCACAAATATCATTAAACACTCCTGAAATTAGTTAGTTCGATGCTGGATATTCATAAAAATTACCGTTGCCAATACAACCAACTTGAATCCAGCAATATCAAAACCATAAAGGTAAAGAAAAGAATGAGCCATCCGAATAAACACGGTCATTTCTTGCAGAGAATTGTGTTGATAAAATGAAGATGTCAGTAATTCTCATCAAGGCAGCATAAACACAAGAATTACCTGCCTGGGCAAGTAATCTCGTAATGCGATCGCCCTTGACCTCAGTTACAACGCGATCGCATCCCCAACTAGGAGACTATATTGAAAGAATTTCTAGCCAAGCTAGCGATTGTCGCAGCGAATGCCGCGGCCTCGACAGGCTTCGTGACGTGCTGCTGGAAGCCTGCCAAAATCGCACGCTCGCAATCCTCGCTTCTGGCATAGGCCGTCAGTGCTACCGCTGAAATCTGTCCTCCTTGCTCTGGCGTCATTGCTCTAATTTTGCCGATCAACGTGTAGCCATCCTCATCGGGCATCCCAATGTCGCTCACTAAGACATCTGGTTTTACCTGTTGCAGCGCTAAGAGTGCCTCCTGTGCCGATGCCACTGCTGTTACCCTCGCTCCATACTGTTCAAGCGCGATCGCGAGAAAATCTCGGCTATCAGCCTCGTCATCTACAACCAACACCTGTAACCCTTCTAGTACAGTGCTGAAGCTTGATGAAGGCTGTGTACTAAGTGGGGCTTCTAGCTCAGGCTTGAGTCCTTTCAACTCAGTCTTCATCATCAGCGGCAGTTTCACCGTAAAGATTGCCCCTTGCCCCTCCCCAGGGCTGTCAACACAGACAGTTCCGCCGTGTAGTTCGGTGAGGTGACGAACAATTGCCAAACCCAAACCAAGCCCTGTTTGCGATCGCGTGCTGGTACTATCAGCTTGACGGAAGCGCTCGAAGACATAGGGCAGAAAGTCAGCCTCGATTCCTTTGCCTGTATCGCTCACCTCAATCTGGGCATAAGAATCAGTGCAATCGAGCTTGATTTCCACTCGTCCCCCGGAGGGTGTGAACTTGATCCCATTCGAGAGCAAGTTCCAGATAATCTGCTGCAAGCGGTTTGGATCGCCGACAACCAAACCAACGGCGGGATCGAGTACCGATTCCAGTCGAATGCTTTTAGCCGCTGCGGCTAGATGCACCGTCTCCATCGCCGCTTGAACAATTGAGATCAGATTAACCGGGCACACATTCAAGGAAAGTTTGCCTCGAATCATCCGCGACACATCCAGCAGATCCTCAATCAACTCTGCTTGTAACTTAGCGTTGCGCTCAATGGTTTCCAGGGCGCGAGCAGTCGTTGCTGCATTCAACTTCTGAGTGCGAAGCATCCCCGACCATCCGATAATTGGGTTGAGGGGCGATCGCAATTCGTGAGAAAGTACCGCCAAAAACTCGTCTTTCATACGGTTCGCCGCCTCTGCCTCGGCGCGTGCCGCTTGTTCGCTAGCCAACAGTCGGGCACGTTCTTCCTCCGCTCGCTTGCGCTCCAGTTCTGCCGTCGCACGGGTGGCAAAGATTGTCAGCAGCGATTCTGCCAGATGGAGATTCTCCAACGGTTTTCGAGCCATCACCCCCACTAATCCCAACACTCTTCCTGTGGAGCCTAAAAGCGGAGTTGCGATATAGCTGTCAACGTCCATCTCGGCTAGCAAAAAATTACCAGGAAATTGCGCTTGGAGATTGCGGGGATAGCAGCATAGCTTTCCTTGCTGAATCACCTGTTTGCAAGGTGTATTCAGCAGTGA
Organism: Trichocoleus sp. DQ-A1; assembly: GCF_039961955.1. Lineage (NCBI taxonomy): Bacteria > Bacillati > Cyanobacteriota > Cyanophyceae > Leptolyngbyales > Trichocoleusaceae > Trichocoleus > Trichocoleus sp. DQ-A1. The sequence continues at coordinate 43,831 of NZ_JAMPKE010000011.1, read as the reverse complement.
ATACTCAATATTGTCTGCAATCTCATGCTGGGCATAGAGAGCAATCGTGCTGACTTTATCTTCGTCTTTCCCCGCCAGTTCCCCAATAAAAGCGAAATCAACATCCAATGCCTTGGTGAGGTGTTGCGCCAGGGAGTAGAAAAACGCCTCCCCTGTCGCTGCCGAAACTCCCTTCGTCACCTCAATGAGGACAGCATCCATCTGAGCAATTTTGTGTGCAGCCAGCCGCAACTCTAGCTCATCAACCACCATCGCCGCTAGATCGGCAAGGGTTGCTCGCTGCTCGGCAGATAACTCATGGCGCGGCTTGCTGTCTACAAGACAAAGGGTGCCAAGATTAAAACCATCCTTAGCGATCAGGGGCGCACCTGCATAGAAGCGAATGCCCGGTTCGCTAATTGCATAGGGCTTACAAGCGAAGCGAGGGTCATTTCTGGTATCTGCAACCACGAAAACATCCTTAGACAAAATCGCGAAGCTACACATTGTTGCTTCACGATTAATTTCGCGGGTGTCAAAGCCGTAGCAGGATTTAAACCAGGCTCGAAATTGGTCAACTAAAGAAACGAGGGCAATGGGTACGTCAAAAAGCCGAGCCGCCAGAGCCGTAATGCGGTCGAAGCTTTCTTCGGGAGGTGTATCGAGAATGTTGTAGCGACGCAGTGCCTCTAGGCGTTCTATTTCGTTAGGCGGCAGGGGAACAGTGGTCAAAGTACCTCCAGAAGACACTTCTTAAATATGGCTTGGGGCAGCTAAGATAGCTTTGCGTGCCTGTCAAAGAGCGCTATATTTTATAATTATTTAAATTTTAGAGCAATCTCAAGCAAAACCCAATAATTTACCACAATCCGGGTAAACAATACTGCAATTATTAATACTTTTAGCAATTCCGAAGCGCGATCGCGATTGAAACCATCTAACAATGCGATCGCTTACCTGCTACTAACTGCAATGGAACATCGTTGACACAATCTACTCCTAAAAGGACAAGACTGTTTCAGAAACATTTACTGACTATGCTATAACCTTAAAAAAATCTCAAGGATAAATCGAGTATTATCTTTTGGATGTAATTCAGCGTCTGAGTCAAAGTTAGAGGTTAAAGTTTAATGGATAAAAAGAAATGGCAGTGGTTTCAAGTTACCTTCCAGTTAAAAGGATCGGTCATTCCGGCAGTCTTGCCCAGAACCCTAATCTGCGGGCTATTTGGCTTAATTATTTCTGTTCTTCACCATTTTAAATTAGCTGTATCTTTGCCAATTTTAGCTAGCTTAATTCCTAATATTGTTTTAGGTTTATTACTGGTTTTTCGGACGAATACAGCTTACGAGCGGTTCTGGGAAGGTCGGAAATGTTGGGGTAGTATCGTGAACACTGTCCGCAACCTGGCTCGTCAAATTTGGGTATCGGTTGACGAAAACGAACCGAAAGATAGAGAGTCGAAAATAGCTGCTTTACGGCTTCTAGTAGCTTTTTCAGTAGCGACTAAATTGCATCTTAGGTCAGAGCCAGTCAACAGTGAACTAGAAGATTTGATGTCTGAGTCTCGCTACTTTAAGCTAAAGACAATGAACAATCCACCACTAGAAGTTGCGTTTTGGATTGGAGATTATTTACAAGAACAACATGGTCGAAATCGCCTGAATGTTTATCAAATGAATTCTTTGCAAAATTTGATTAATCTACTAGTAGACAATTTAGGGGCTTGTGAACGCATTCTCAAAACTCCAATTCCAATGGCTTATGTAATCCATCTCAAGCAGTTACTGTTAATCTATTGTCTATCTTTGCCGTTTCAAATGGTTGGACAGTTGCATTGGTGGACTGGGCTAACGGTTTCTTTAATTAGCTTTACATTGTTTGGAATTGAAGAAATTGGGATTGAAATTGAGAATCCTTTTGGGCACGATGCCAATGACCTTCCTTTGGATGCGATTTGTGCCACAATGCGGCGCAATATTGAAGATTTAATTTCTCTAGCCCCTAGTGTTAGGGATTGGAAGACCACAAAAATTGATAAAGCAGGATAGGAAAAAAGCCTGCTAGCGATCGCAGAAGACGAATCCGATTTTACTGGATGTCTACAACAGAAACAAATATTCCTACTCGCCTTCAAAAGCGATAGGGAGATTCATTGTGGAGCATCCTCAAGGGAAATTAGGTCGCGCGATCGCTTCAATGTTGCTTAAGATACATGACGATTTTGAGAAGGTTGGTATCATGTTTAAGAAATTAAACTCTGCCCAAAAGGAAATCTTCAATGAATGGTGCATGGCTCATAAAATTTAGTGTAGTTTTATACTTTATAACAGCGGCTGCACTTCTGGCAGAATTGATAAATTTTCATCCATTTTCAGGTGCCCCAGTAGTGACTAGCGAAGAGCAAGCCCAACCGATTGCTGTAGATTATCAACTTTGAAGGGTGACGCTCCAGGGGAATGCCATTACAGAGGATGGTTATATATAAATTTTTACAAGAAAGATGCGTTTCACTACCCGCTCTAGTTAGCGATCGCAATGAGATTCCATCACTCCTCTCTGGAACCAGGTAATAATACTTAGTCCAGTTACCTTTCAGATTTCTGCAATAAAACCGTAAAACAGGCGAAAGAAATCCGCTGTTGTAGATTGGCACGTATCGGGATGCTCCCAAAGGAAAAGCGATCGCTTTAAACGAAAAGCGATCGCTTTTTTCTCACCTCAAGGAGTCATTAAACCAAAGCGGCTTGCTTCAACTGTATCCCGTCAGGTAGCTTCCCGCTACGCAACCATTCATCCATTTCTGAAGGAATATTAGCGGATTTGAGTTGTTCCCGCAGTTCAGCGCCTTCCAAAACTTCTTTTTGCAAAAGCATCTGTGCCAGCTCTTCCAGTAAATCCCGATTCTTGTCTAAGATTTCTAAAGCCATGTGGTGCGCTGCATCAATCGTTTCCTTCACTTGGCGGTCAATCTGCTCAGCCACCACGGGACTCACTGAACGACGCGGATTGCTGTAACCCTCCATGAACTGTTGCTGCGGCTTCTCAAACGCCACGGGTCCCAATTCATCACTCATGCCGTAGAGAGTAATCGCCCGTTCCGCTAAATCTGTTGCTTTTTGGATGTCGTCACTCGCACCCGTAGACACCTTTCCAAAGATTAACTCTTCCGATGAGCGTCCACCTAAGAGAGTGGCGATTCGACCGCGAATTTCATCTTCTACCATCAAAAAGCGGTCTTCCTCTGGCATCTGGAGCGTGTAGCCTAAGGCACCGACGCCACGGGGGACGATAGAGATTTTCTCGACTTTACCAGCTCCCGGCATCAAAGCCGCGATAATCGCATGACCGACTTCGTGATAAGCGACAGTCTTTTTCTCAACATCATTCAGAACGCGGGATCTGCGCTCTAATCCGGTGACAACACGCTCAATTGCTTCGTTGAAGTCTGCCATCATCACAGCGTCGCGGTTCTGACGTGCTGCCAGTAGCGCCGCTTCATTCACCAGGTTGGCTAAATCGGCACCGGCAAACCCAGGTGTGCGACCCGCGATCGCTACCAAGTCTACATCATCTGCTAATTTGACATTTCGGGAATGGACGCCAAGAATGGCTTCTCTACCCACTTTATCCGGGCGGTCTACTACCACTTGCCGGTCAAAACGACCCGGACGCCGCAGAGCCGGATCTAGCACTTCTGGGCGGTTGGTGGCGGCGACGATAATCACCCCGGTATTCCCATCAAAACCATCCATTTCGGTGAGCAACTGGTTAAGGGTTTGTTCGCGCTCATCGTTTCCACCGACAAAGCCTCCAGCACCGCCGCGAGATTTACCTAGCGCGTCTAGTTCGTCGATGAAGACGATGCAAGGGGCTTGTTTTTTGGCTTGTTCAAATAAGTCGCGGACTCGTGCAGCGCCGACACCGACGAATAGCTCGATAAATTCGGAGCCAGAGATACTGAAGAAAGGAACGCCCGCTTCACCCGCGATCGCTTTTGCTAAGAGTGTCTTTCCAGTTCCCGGAGGTCCCACCAGCAGCACGCCTTTGGGAATTTTTGCTCCCAATCGGGTGTACTTCCCGGCATTTTTCAAGAAATCCACAATCTCTAGCAGTTCTAACTTGGCTTCATCGACACCCGCCACATCACTAAACTTGATGCCGGTGCTGCCTTCTGAGTAAATCCGTGCCTTGCTTTTCCCAACCGTCAGCGCTGCGCCACCTGCGCCTCCACCCCGGTTCATCAACCATCCCCAAATTCCAAAGAAAATCAGGGGAGGAACAACCCAACTGAGGAGGGTTCCAATCCAGCCATTGTTGTTGGGTGCAGGTGCAGCAAACTTTACGTTATGTTCGCGCAGGATCTTGGGTAGATCCAGATCGATTGCCACTGGCGTGGTGACGAATACCTGATCTGGTGCGGCTTGCTCTCCCGTGGCATCGGATTTAAGCGCATACTCGATCCGGTCATTGCTCACAACTGCCTGCTCAACTTTACCGCTTTCTACCTGATTGATAAAGTCGCTGTAGGGTACCTGCGGCAATTGAGAGCCAAAACTCGGAATGATAAAGTTTAGCAGTAGAAGGATAGTGAACAAAATCAGGAAGCTGCCGCCAAACTGCTTTGTTCTAGAGGCTTTGGGCGATCGCTTATTATTATTTTCAACAGGCATTGTAGATACGAACCTCTTAAAAGTTATAAAGTTTGAAAGGTTGCTTTCAGATGTCTACTGAGTGAAAGCTAAATGTACTCTTGGCTTTAGTAAGCTTTTAGAGCATCGAAATTGGTAACAGGGTGAGGCTCTAAAAGCTATTGTAAAAAAGGGGATGCGATCGCCTGGGTTCGGTGTCTACCCCTACAAGCATCCGTATAGCCGTACTTTAGTCTTTGTTTATTAAGTTGTATGACAACTCAGGTTGGATTCATTCTTAAAGTGCTACTCGCCTCAGCGGCACTGTCAATCTTAATTAAGTACGGTGGTCCCTATTTATCAATTCCAGCATCCCCAGCCCTAGTGCTGATGGTTGTGTTTCTGCCAACGCTGATTATGGCTGTGACCTTCTGGCAGCGATCGCGACAATATCGCCAACTGGACTAAGTTGTATTTTAAGTATCAATGAATACTTATCTGAGTAGAGCGGCTTACATAAAAACACTGAAACAGTTGACGCTTGGCAGCTATTCAAACCTTACTTTCAACCCATGCGAAAGTTGCCAAAATCGGCTAATCTAGCTGCATTAAACGGCAATTACAGCCTATGTCAGCTCGGAGTCAACACCTGTGAATCTAGGTCAGTGGATTGGCTTATTCGTCTTAGTCGTTTCTCTTTATGTTTTGTGGCAAATTCGGCAGGTGTTGCTGTTGGTGTTTGCCGCCGTTGTGTTGGCGACTGCCTTAAACCGATTGGCGCGGCGGCTGCAACGATCGGGAATGAAACATGGCATCGCGATCCTGGCGTCGATTGTCTTATTATTAGCTCTGATTGTCGGGTTTTTTTGGCTGATTGTGCCGCCCTTTACCGTCCAGTTTCAAGAACTCACAGAACGGGTTCCTAGAGGGTTTGAGCGCTTGAATCTTTGGGTAGATCGCCTCAGAACGGGTCTTCCTAGCCAGCTGACACCGTACCTACCCGATGTGGAGAGCATAAGCCAACAAGTACAGCCCTTAATCAATCGGCTATTGGGCAGTTCGGTCGCCTTTTTCTCCAGCTCTTTAGGGATTATCCTCAACGTTTTGCTGGTGCTGGTTTTAACCGGAATGTTCTTAGCAAATCCCCAAGCTTACCGCAAGGGATTTGTGCGGCTATTTCCTTCTTTTTATCGGCGGCGCGTGGATGGGATTTTGGATCAATGCGAGGTGTCATTAGGGCGATGGCTTGGAGGCGCTCTCATTAGCATGAGTGTAGTCGCACTGATGAGTATGATTGGCTTGTCGGTTTTGCGAATCCCGTCACCGCTGGCTCAAGGGATTTTGGCGGGGGTGCTAAATTTGATTCCCAATCTTGGCCCGACGATTAGTGTCATCCCACCAATGGCGATCGCGCTGTTGGAGGCTCCTTGGAAATGCTTGGCTGTGTTCGGTCTTTACTTTTTTATTCAGCAGGTTGAAAGCAATTTCTTAACACCCTACGTTATGGCTCAACAGGTGTCGCTGTTGCCAGCCGTAACGTTACTTGCTCAAGTATTTTTCGCCACATTCTTTGGATTTTTAGGGTTGGTCTTGGCGTTACCGCTAACCGTTGTTGGTCAGATTTGGTTCAAAGAAGTCTTATTCAAAGATGTTCTCGATCAATGGCGCAGTCAGCGCGAAGCAGATTTTGATCCAGAGGGTATAGCAACGTCTCATGAAGCTGCTGAATTTGAGCGAGAAACTGTGGTGTTGCCGGAAGGGAAGTCATCCATTAATGACAAGCCTAATCTTGATAACGAGAATCAGGCGAATGTTAATGATGTGACTGGTAAAGGGAAGAAGTAGCGATAAGTAGCGATCGCTATTCTCAGAAATCTCCGATGAGAGAATAATAAGACTTTCTCCAATTGCCCTCTTGGAATACGACAACACTTGCACGTATCTCGCTGAGAACTACCCAGATGAATTTGCCAAGTGGCTACTGTCATCTGAAGCTTCAGACATCCAGGTAATCAAAACCGAACTCAGTCTGGAACCGATTCGCGCCGATTCTGTCATCTTCCTGCAAGTCGCTAACCAAATCTTGCACCTGGAATTTCAAACCTCGGCGCAATCAACTCCGCCCCTCGACTTCCGGATGCTCGACTACTACACGCGGCTGAAGCGGCAATATGGGTGTGAAATTGTGCAGATAGCAATCTTTTTGCAAGCCACTACCTCAGAACTCGTCTTTCGACAGCAGTACACAGACACAAACACCAGACATCAATATCGAGTCATCCGTATGTGGGAGGAAGATCCCACCCCACTGCTAGCAAACCCGGCTCTCCTACCCCTGGCAACCTTAGCCCGCAGCGATTCACCCAGAGCCTTATTAGAGCAAGTCGCCACTGGGGTCGCTAGGATCGAGAAAACCACCGAGCGACAGAATATCCTCGCTTGTGCCGGGGTTCTTGCTGGTTTGCGGTTTAAAAAAGATTTGATTCAACAACTATTCCGAGAGGAAATTATGCAGGAATCTGTTATCTATCAAGACATTCTCCAAAAGGGCGAGCAACGAGGTCTGCGACAAGGAGAAGTGGCGTTAATTTTGCGGCAGCTCAGGCTACGATTTGGTGACATCAATCCCGAACTGCAAGAACAGATTCGCGGTTTATCGATTCCTCAATTAGAGGGATTGGCAGAAGCGCTGTTAGATTTCTCCAGCCAAACTGATTTAGTTAGTTACTTGGCGGCGATAGACTCATCGGCAATCTGAACAGCAACACATACCGTTAACCTCCCAAAAGCGTCGCCCCACGAGGCATCGCAATAGTGGAAACTAGGGATGAGCAAAAGTCCGACCCTTCAACCTTCCCTATGCGAACCCTTGCCGAAATTAACGACAAAATCAGCCACCAGCGTGCAGTGGTGTGGACAATAGAAGAATTAAAAGCACGGGTGGCAGAAGTGGGAGTCACCCAAGCTGCGAAGCAAGTAGATGTCATTACCACCGGCACTTTCGAGCCGATGGAGTCTTCGGGGGCGATTATTAACCTGGGACACACCGATCCCCCAATTAAAATTCGCTCCTGTTGGTTAGATGGGGTTTTAGCCTACTCTGGCTTTGGGGCAGTGGATCTGTATCTGGGAGCAACCCAGATGGTGGAATATCGGAGTACGGGCGAACCCCTAGACGGCGAGGAATCTAGAGAACGCGGCGGCGGTCATGTGATTGAAGATTTAATTGCTGGGAAAACGGTGCAACTACGCGCCATTGGGCAAGGGACGGACTGCTACCCTCGTGCTTCCTTTGAGACAACCATCACCCGCGACACGATTAACCAGTTTTATCTATATAATCCCCGCAATCTATACCAAAATTTTATCGTCGGGGTGAATGGAGGCGATCGCCCACTTTATACTTACCTCGGCCCTCTGCAACCCCGCCTCGCCAATGCCGTCTACTCAAACGCTGGGGCAATTTCTCCCCTCCTGAACGATCCAGACCTGCAAACGATCGGGATTGGCACTCGGATTTTCTTAGGCGGCGGCGTTGGCTATGTAGCGTGGGAAGGCACCCAACACTTCCCCTTACAAAAGCGGTTGCCAAATCGAACGCCTGTTGGTCCGGCGGCTACCCTTGCCTTAATGGGAGACGCCAAACAAATGAATTCTCGCTGGGTGCGCGGCTGTTACTTCAAAAATTATGGCCCTTCTATGATGCTCGGCGTTGGTATCCCACTGCCCGTTTTACAAGAGCAAGTCGTCGCCAATTGTGCCGTGCAAGACAAGGAGATCGTTGCGCCGGTTGTCGATTTCTCGATTCCTCGGCGCGTCCGTCCCACTTTTGGGCTTGTGAGTTACGCCCAGCTGAAGACGGGACGCATCACAATAGAGGGCAAACCCGTGCGGGTTGCCCCCTTAGTCAGCCTATTCTTTTCTAATCAAGTAGCGCTGGAGTTGAAGCAATGGATTGAGGCGGGGACATTTACCCTCACCGAACCTGTTGCCTCCATTCCAATGGATCGATCATTTTTACCCCAAGACCGATGGGGTTCTCAAATTTCCCTAGATTAGTCATTCGTCATTTGTCATTCGTTATTAGGTGTAACTCATCACAGTGACTCATGACTAACCGCCAGTTTATTCTGGCGGCGGGGAAGAGCGCTTAACTGGCTTTGGCAAGGGTTCCTTGCGTTTGGGGGATGGGGGCGCGATCGCTGCGGGTCTTTCTCCGCTTGGACGCACGGGACGCTCTCGGCTTCCTCCTCCTGGCTTTCTGTTGGGAGGACGCCCACCTCCACCTCCTCGAAACGGCTTCTTGCCCGGAATCTTTCTAGGAGGCAGGCGACCAATATCCTGGCTCTCCTGAATTACCAGGGAGTTCCCCTGTCGCTGCACCTGCAAATCCATGAAATGACCGACTGCCTTTTCTTGAACCACACCATTGAGTTTCAACTTGAAAAACTTAGGCGTGTCTTCCTGCTTGCGGGGAGACTGCTTAATCTTGACGATGATGCCTTCTTCTTCTTCTCGCGACTGAAAAATCACTTCCCCGCGAATCGAAAAATAGCCATCGTTCGCCGCTGACTCTTCACTTTGAATATGCGTGGGTTCGGACGATTGGGCTGCTTCCGCTTCTGGGTCAGACGACGGTTGGTTCAGCCTTTCTGGCTCCCAAACGCCCACAATCTGGACGTGCAAGTTGCCGTCTTCTTGTCGCATCCGGGGATAGACAACCCATAAATGTTCCTGCTCTAAGTTCAGGTGATTTTTAACTAAACTCATCACCCGACCTAATAGCACGGCATCGATGGCTGTTCCATCGCTTGCCAGCAGCATTCCTCGCGTAAATTGCTCGTCGGAGGACGTGTACTTACCCTTTACTAGGCCAATGGCCCGGTATTGCATGGGTTCGCTAGGGGGAGGAATGGGTTGCTGTCGTGTGACAGCAGGATTCTCTTCAGTTGTTTGTTCCAAATCGCTGTTTGACGCTGTATCCGCTGGCGTTGGCGGACTGGATAGGGGTGGTGGTTCTGGCTTAGGATCGCCAGAAGACTGGGATAATTCGGAGAACCGATTTACAGAAGGACTCATAATACTCCTCGCGGCGGAGACACATCCCCTTGGGGGGAGTCAGTCAGCTCATTGTACTGAATGCGGTGATACGACTGGTAGATCCGTAATGTTTTTGCACTCAGCAAAAACACTTACACCTTATCAAGTTCGGTTCGATGCTGCCACTATTTTAAAATGTGGAGACAGTGATGCGGTTTGCCAAGTGTGACAGTGGAAAATAAGATTGTGTTTGATAATGGCAATAGAGTTCAGAGCAGTCGTGTGTCCCAAAAGCGCAATCGCTGGTTTATAAATCTAGTCCTAGGGCTGGGTGTGTTGATCTTTGTCGGATTATCCATCATTCCGTTGGTGGGTATTGTTTTTGACGGTCAAGAGCCTACCACTGGGGCAACCCCAACACCAACTCAGACGGCAGGGGTAGCTAATCAGGCGGAACTGGAAGCGCAAGCGAAAGGTTACGAACTGGTTTTGCAGCGAGAACCACAGAATCAAACGGCACTGCGGGGGTTGTTAGAAGCACGGCTAAAAATGCGCGATATCAAAGGCGCGATCGCACCTTTGGACAAACTGGCAAAGCTGAATCCCGATCAAAGCGAGTACGCAGTTTTACTTGCACAAGCTAAACAGCAAACAGGAGATCGAGAAGGGGCTGCCCAAACTTATCGCTCGATTTTGACTTCTAAACCGGGAGATATGAACGCCCTGCAAGGTCTTGTGAGTCTTCTGGTACAACAAAACCGTCCGGAAGCAGCGATTGGCTTGCTGCAAGACACGTTGAAAACTGCTCCCCAAGTGAATCAAGTTCAACCTGGTAGCGTCGATGTCACTTCGGTGCAGTTGGAGTTGGGCAAGGTTTACGTTGAGCAAAAGCGCTATCCGGAAGCGATCGCTATCTACGATGACGCCATCAAAGGCAATCGACAGGATTTTCGTCCGGTGCTAGCGAAGGCACTGGTGCTGCGAGAACAAGGCAAAATCGCCGAAGCTAAACCCCTATTCAATACGGCGATCGCTCTAGCTCCAGCTAGAGTCAAAGACCAAATTAAACAACTGGCGGCTGACGCACCCGCACCCACGGCTGCGCCCACGACTTCACCTACGACTTCGCCTTCTGTATCTCCCAGCCCTACGCCTTAACCTGGGTCTTAAGAATTAAAAATGCTTTCATCAAAAAACAGAATTTTTAATGCAGGCATTTTTAATTTTTAATTTCCTTCCAATAAGGCGATCGCTCCAAACAGTAAAAACAAGCCGCCCCCAATTGCTGTAATTAATCGCTCGGAAATTCGTCCGGCGATCATCCGACCCCCCAAAACAGCGATCGCTGCACAAATACTATGCCCCGCAATAGCCCCAGCCGTAACCCCTACAGCCGACTGGGACGCAGCTAGAGCAATTGTGGCAATCTGAGTGCGATCGCCCCACTCTGCTACAAATGTCAGCATAAAGGCTTCGAGTACAATCGCCCAAGGAGTTTTCTTTTTTGGCATTTTCGACTCAGCTTCTTTAACCGTGGCGATCGCTTCTTCGGCTTCTTCACAGTCTGGTCCCGCTGGCATCTGGCTTGCTTCGTACAATAACTTCACCCCGAAGCCAACAAAAAAAATAATTTCCGCCAAATGAAGATAATGCTTGGGGAGTAGAGACGCCACTTGTCCTAAGAGAACCGACAGAACCGTCATTGCTGCTAATGCCGCCACGACTCCTGCAAATACCAGGCGTCGGGAGTGGCGCATTGCCAGAATTACCGCAATGAAAAAGGTTTTATCGCCTAATTCGGAAAAAGTGATGAATAATAAACCGGCAGTAAAAGCTGTCAGCATCCTCTCAAGCTCCTCAGAATGTTCTACCTATCGCATCTGAGTGAGCTTTCTGGAGGGTACATGGGACTTCACCAGCAGCTCACATCGGATGTGAACTCGGTGAAGGTCTCGCTCCCAAGGTTTGAAACAATTAGTTCAGCGACTAGGCGCTTATTTTTAGTTTCTTTCGCTTGTCACCTGAACCAGGCTCATCGCCAGTATGTTGATTCAGATGGGCTAGCATCATTCTTCGCTAGCAGCTACTCCCCTTCATTGTTAAGTAATTATACATCTAACTGTGGGTAGAAGAAATTAATAAATCTACATAAATTTGTTTGGGGAGTGTCATGACAGGCGATCGCAATATATCCCCCATTCGCAGCCAGCACCAAACGGGCAGGTGGAAAGTCGGCAGGTTATGAACTTGCAAACTTTCCACCTAATCACTTAATACTTCCGTTCCTTTGGCTCAAACATAGTAATCGTCACCGGGCGATCGCGCAAATCGATCCCGGCTGGAGAATAGAAAGCCATCGTGTGCTTGAGGAAATTCTCATCGTCACGCTCAGGATAATCTTCGCGGTAATGAGCGCCTCGACTTTCTTGACGGTTGAGCGCCGATGTCAGAATCATTTGTCCGACAATAATCAAACTGCGGAGTTCCAGCGCCTCGATGACTTCAGTGTTCCAGAGTTTACCTTTATCATCCAGGTAAATATCCTGGGATTGCTGCTGAATCTGTTGCAGCTTGTTCAAACCTTCGCGCATCAATTCCTCGCTGCGGAAGACACCGCAATACTCAGTCATGCAGTCTTGGAAGGCTTGACGCACTTGGTTAATCCGGTATTGACCCGATTGTTCTAGTTGCGCTTGGATTTTGCAGTGAGCTTCTAGCAGATAGGGTTGCTCATCCAGTTCGGGCAGCTTGCGGTTTTGGACAAATTGCGCGATCGTTGCCCCCGTTTTTCTGCCATAAACCACACACTCCAACAGGGAATTACTGCCCAATCGATTTGCCCCGTGAACCGAGACACAAGCAGCTTCTCCAGCGGCAAAGAAAGCGTCAATTAAACCATCTGGGCCACTTTTCACCTGACCGCTGGTATTGACGGGGATGCCGCCCATTGAATAGTGAGCCGTAGGGCGCACGGGCATCGGTTGATCTACGGCATCGATGCTGAGTAATCGGTGAGCTTCTTCCCAAGCAAAGGGAACCCGACTCATAATTTTTTCTCGCCCCATGTGGCGCAAGTCGAGATAGACAAACGGGCCACCGGCGCTGCCATCGGGATGAACGCCCCTTCCGGCACGAATTTCTCGCGCGATCGCTCGTGAAGTAATATCGCGGGGAGCGAGTTCCATGCGACTGGGGGCATAAGTCGCCATGAAGCGATCGCCCTCAGCGTTGATCAAATACGCGCCTTCACCCCGCACAGCTTCCGAAATCAGCACTCCCACCGGATACAAGCCCGTCGGGTGAAACTGCACAAACTCCATATCTTCCAACGGCACCCCGGCGAGGGCAGACATCGCCAACCCATCCCCCGTCGAGGCGTAGTCATTCGAGGTGGTGTTAAATACCCTGCCATAGCCGCCCGTCGCGAACATCACCGCCTTCGCCCGCACAACCTCAATTCGCCCATCCAGAATCTGGTACATCACCACACCCTTCGCCTGGGCGTCTTCCAGAATCAGCTGCATCACGTACCACTCATCGTAGATGCGGACGCCGTGACGCCGGAGATTATTCACCAGTTCGTGCAGAATCGCGTGACCCGTCTTATCCGCTGCATAGCAAGTGCGCCGGTGAGAATGTCCCCCAAAAGCCCGCTGGGCAATCCGACCATCCGGCAATCGGGAAAACAATACTCCCATGTGTTCCAGGTCGATGATCGTGTCTGGAGCCTCGCGGGTGAGGATTTCCACCGCATCCTGATCCGCCAGGTAGTCAGATCCCTTTACGGTGTCAAAAGCGTGGTCTTTCCAAGTGTCTTCAGGGTCTACATTCTTCAGCGTTGCCGCCATACCCCCCTGCGCGGCGACCGAATGGGAACGAATCGGGTGAGTTTTGGCAATCAGTGCCACATCCAAGCTGGGTTCGGTGCGGGCAATTTCTAAGGCGGCGCGACACCCCGCTAATCCACCTCCCACAATCACGACATCGTGTTCAAGCATCTTTAAGATCCGCTCTTTGGAATTCTTACATCCATGCTGACGCAAATAAAAACTTCCCCACCACAAAGCGGGGAAGTTCTTCATAAATTTCTTTTTAGTCCTAATACCAGTTCTGGCGTCTCAGTCCTCAGTCCTCAGTCCTCAGTCCTCAGTCCTCAGTCCTCAGTCCTCAGTCCTTAGCCCTCAGTTCTCAGTGTTGACCAAAGACTGATGGCTCTTCAACTGGTTACTTGGGCAGGGTTTTGGTTGGGTAAACTGCCACCAACGGTCTCAGTGGTGTCCTGGATATCCATTGCAGAAACCTCAATGTGGTTAAACAACGTAGTCACGAAGGCAAAGAGCAAGAACGGCAGAGACAGCACGAGGATGAGTCCGACAGTCATTAGGGCGTAAATTTGCCGAGTGGTACTCCACAGCGCTAGTGCAGAGGCGAGACTAATGAAGATGACAATCAGCCAAACGATGATTTGCCCATAGATATCGCCAAAGGAGAGAGTACAGACGAAGCGATACTTTTGCATTTTATCCATGACGTTTCCCTTGCAACATTCCTTTAAAGTTCTAGGTTAAGGTTCTGACACGGGCTTGGCAGATTTCTAAATCTTTTTACAAGAGTTGCAATATAGCTTTACAATCTACCCCAGTGTGCCGAACGGTTGCTACTCACTGCGTTCCAGCCATAGCGATCGCTCTCGAATTTAAAATCATTATCCTTCCTAGCCGCATTCTAAGAATGATTATCGGAAGGTGATTCTTCTTTTTATAGCAAGAAAGCCCAGTTTTGAGTGTTTTAGTGCCGCAGCGACTCCGATTGAGCATTTTGTCGGTAATTTTCTAGCTAATTTTCAGCGATCGCTCTCTTGACAAATGAACTCTCGTTTAATTTATTAATTTTCTACATTAACGCCAGAGACCTTTTTTAACACAACAATTGCGTAGAAAAACCTATCAATCGTTAAACATTGATATTCATTTCCAGTTGGCATACGTAATATTACGGCGATCGCTATGCGAATTGAGTATGTTTTCTAGAAAAATTACAGTTGTCGTGGCTATGGGCTGGGATTAAAAATTTTAATTACTAAACATAATTTTCTAGAATTTTGGCTTCTCAGCTTCTCTCGTTGAGAAAAAATGTAAAGGTTAATTGTATGTTTTTATACTCTACAAGTTTACAAAGTTGAGCAAAAATTAGGAACACGTAGTAGGAGCTATATGCTGCAATTTTTGCAGATTTTTTTGGGTTCAAACTCTTTTATTCCACATGGACATTGTTACTTGTGGAAACCAGAGTTAGTAGGGCTGCATATCATATCAGATGTGCTAATCGCTCTTGCCTATTACTCTATTCCTATCACGCTCTTTTACTTCGTTCACCAGCGAAAAGATTTACCCTACGCAGGGATATTTCTATTATTTGGAACCTTTATTATTTCTTGTGGTACCACTCATCTAATCGAAGTGTGGACGCTTTGGCATCCGATTTATTGGATAGCTGGTTTTATGAAAGCGCTAACTGCTGGAATATCAGTCTATACAGCAGCAAGCTTAGTGCCCTTAATTCCCAAAGCTCTAGCATTACCTAGCCCAGCTCAATTAGAGATAGCTAACCGCAAACTTGAAACCGAAATGATTGAGCGCAGGCACATTGAGGAACAACTGCGAAAGTCGCAACAAATGCTGCAATTGGTAATGGATAACATCCCCCAATTTATCTTTTGGAAAGACAGAACTTCAGTCTATTTGGGGTGCAATTGGAATTTTGCACAGCTAGTAGGGGTTGGCAAGCCAGAAAATATTGTTGGAAAAACCGACTACGATTTGTTGTTCACAGAAAAAACGGGCTTATTGCGGGATAGCGAACGGCGAATTATGGAAACAAACACGCCAGAATATCACAGCATTGAATCAACGCTCAAGGCGGATGGTAAACCGTCTTGGATAGACAGTAACAAAGTTCCACTCCATGATGGTGAAGAAAACGTGGTCGGCATCCTTTGCACTTTTGAAGATATTACCGAACGGAAAGCTGCTGAAGAAGAGTTACGTAAGAGCCGAGAACGGTTTGATTTAGCAGTTCAAGGTTCTAAAGATGGATTATGGGATTGGGATATAGCAACCAACGAGACCTATTTTTCACCTCAATGGAAGAAGATGCTGGGCTATGAAGAGCATGAGTTGCCCAATCAGATTGAAGAGTGGGAAAAACGATTGCATCCCGATGACCGCGATCGCGCGATCGCGACCGTCCAAGCTTATCTCATGAATAGCCAAGCTTCTAATTACGAATTAGAGCATCGCTTGCAGCACAAAGATGGCTCTTATCGGTGGATTTTAGCGCGGGGAGCAGCGCTGCGAGATGACAATGGCAAAGCGATTCGGATGGCGGGATCGCACACGGACATCACCCAGCGCCAGCGAGCCGAGGAAACTGCGAAAAAAGCCAAAGAAGAACTAGAATTCAGCTACAGCCTTGTGTGTGCGGTGATTGAAGGCACCCCGGATGCTATTTATGTGAAGGATCTTCAGGGTCGCTATTTGATGATCAACTCGGCGGGTGCCGCTGTTTTTGGCAGACCGGAAGGGAAAATTATCGGCAAGGATGATACCGAGTTACTGCCTCTAGAGTTGGCACATCCAGTCATGGAGACTGACCGCCAAATCATGACGACGGGCGTGACTCAAATTGTCGAGGAAACGATACTCACCAGAGGGATTACCCGGACGTTTCTTTCCACAAAAAGCGTCTACCGCGACCCCAAAGGAAAGGTTATCGGTTTAGTTGGCGTAGCGCGGGAAATCACCCAGCGCAAACAAGCAGAGGAAGCACTCAAGAAAGCCAAAGAAGAACTAGAAATCCGCGTTGAGGAGCGTACCTGCGAATTAAGAGCTGCCATTGGGCAATTGCAAAGCGAAATTGCCAACCGGGAAGAGGCAGAGGCGGCGCTGAAGGCGAGTGAGCAAAGATACCGCCATTTGGTCGAGACTTCCCAGGATTTGATTTGGTCGGTGGATAGACAGGGGCGATTTACATTTGTGAACTCTGCGGTCAAACAAATGCATGGATACGATCCCCAAGAAATGATCGGGCGTTTGTTCACCGATTTCCAGCCACCGGAACAAGTGGAGCAGAACTGGCAGATACATCTGCGCCTGCTGGAGGGTGAGCCGTATTTCCAATACGAAACGGTGCATCTGCGTAAAGATGGAACGCCAATTCAGATGAGCTTCAACGCGATCGCATCTAAGGACGACGCCGGAAACATCCTCGGCACCACGGGCACTGCGAGGAACATCACAAGTGCCAAACAGGCTGAAGCCGCTCTGAGGGAGAGCGAACAGCAGCTTCAAGCAATTCTGGCTTACTCTCCAGCCGCTATCTACGTCAAGGATATTCAAGGTCGTAATATTTTGATGAACCGGAAGTGTGCCAACTTGCTCAACGTTGATGCAAAGGCAGTCAAAGGGAAGACCGAGTACGAGTACTTACCTTATGAGGTCGCTGAGGCATTGCAAACCAACGATCAAAAGGTACTTGCGGCAGGGATTCCTTTAGAAAGTGAGGAAGTGATTCCTCAAGACGACGGCTTACACACCTACATTTCGATGAAGTTTCCGCTTTACGACGACAATGGTATGCCTTATGCAGTTTGCGGCATTTCCACCGACATCACCGAACGCAAACAGGCTGAAGTCGCTCTGCAACTATCGGAAACTCGATTCAGACAACTCGCTCAGCAGGAAGAACTACTCAACCGTCTAGCTAACCAGATCCGGAACACCCTCGATCTAGATACGATTCTAGAAACCGCCGTCGGGGCGATCCAAAGGCGGATGGGGATTGAGTCATGCACCTTCGCTTGGTATCGCCCCCATTCCTCACCCCCCGGATGGGAGGTTGTTAAGGAAGCGAGAACTTCCACCGAAGCGAACTGGCTTGGCTTCTATCCGGTGGGATTTTTTCCAAAGTTTGAGGAAAAAATGCTGAATTTAGAAATGTTCCGCCTGGATGAAGTGCAAACTCCGGACGATCCAGTCATTCCGCAAACATTACTCGTTGCAGGCACTCGGTCAGCGCTGGCGCTGCCAATACAGACACCGAGTGGCGAACTGGGTGCCTTGGCTTGTCATCGCCGGAACCCAGTGCAACCTTGGACGGACAGCGAGGTGGAATTACTCTCGGCGGTTGTCAACCAGCTAGCGATCGCGATTAACCAAGCCGAACTTTACAACCAGCAGCTTGATGCCGCCAGCACTGCCCAAACTAAAGCCGCTCAGCTTGAACACGCCTTGCGCGAACTGAAGCAAACTCAAGCTCAACTGATTCAAAGTGAAAAAATGTCCTCTTTAGGACAGTTGGTTGCGGGGGTTGCTCACGAAATTAACAATCCCGTTAACTTCATCTCCGGCAATCTCTCTTACGCTAATGCATACGCTCTCGATTTACTACGCCTGCTTCAGCTCTACCAGGAACACTATCCCCAGCCACCCGCCGCCATTCAAGCTCAGGCGGAAGAAATCGACCTGGTTTTCCTACTCGAAGACCTGCCTAAAATCCTATCTTCTATGAAGGTAGGAGCTGACCGCATCCGCGAAATAGTCCTGAGTTTACGAAACTTCTCTCGTCTTGATGAGGCAGAGATGAAGACTGTCGATATTCATGAAGGCATCGATAGCACGCTGCTAATCCTGCAAAATCGTCTGAAAGCCAAACCGGATCGTTCGGGTATTCAGATCGTCAAAGAATATGGCAACCTACCCAAAGTTGAATGCTATGCGGGACAGATTAATCAAGTATTTATGAATATTTTGACGAATGCGATTGATGCCCTCGAAGCAGTTCATTGCTCGCCGTTCGCCGTTCGCGGCAATAAACTATCAACGATGAACCCCGAAGAATCTCCAACAATTTGGATTCGGACTTCTACGGTGCAACCCAATCAAGTCAGGATTCAGATTGCTGACAATGGCCCAGGAATGACGGAGGAAGTCAGCAGTCGGTTATTCGATCCGTTTTTTACAACTAAGCCGGTCGGTTCTGGGACAGGTTTGGGGATGTCAATTAGCTACCAAATTGTAGATAAGCATAACGGTCAACTGAAGTGTATTTCAGCACCGGGACAGGGTGCAGAGTTCTTAATTGAGATTCCAATTGAGCAACAAAAAAGTCAATTACTGGTGAATCAAGAAGTATAAAATGTTAATTTCTGCTGTATAGGACATTGCACACCCCCAAAAAATAAGAGCGCTCGCTGTTTGCATCAATCTCTTAGCTTTTAGAGTGGATGCTATTTGGACTATAGCGTTATCATAAAAAACATTCAATTGTCATAACTCAGTCGGATTTGTCTTCCCGTGCAAAGTAACTTTAACAGAGATTCTGACTCTAGTCCTGCTATACAAGATAGCGATCCGGGTTTGCGAGCATTTGCTAACCGTCTTGCCAATAGTATCGAGCGAGATGTTTTAGTTCAAAAGACGACCGACGAGCTAAGAGATTTGCTTCAAGTCGATCGCGTCGTTTTATATTACTTTTATCGCCAATGGAAAGGGCAGGTTACGTTTGAGTCCTTGAGGTCTAGAGAATACTCGATCTTCGGCTCAACAGGCCCCGATGATTGTTTTAATGATGAATATGCTGCCTTGTACCAAGCAGGAAGGGTACGAGCGATCGCAGATATTGAATTAGAACCGATTAACCCTTGCCACCGCGATTTTCTCCGCACGATGAAGGTACGCGCTAATTTAGTGGTGCCAATTCTCAATTCTGTTCGGTTGTGGGGATTGCTAGTTGCTCATAATTGTCAGGATGCTCGTACCTGGACATCTTCGGATCTTGAAGCAATGCAAAAAGCAGCAGAAACTTTGGCAACGGCTCCTTCCATCCGAGATAGCTAAGTTGTGCTATTTCTTCAATGATTCGTGAAGGCGAAATCCCCGATTTCGAGCGGGAAATCGGGGATATAAACCACTGGCATCTCAAAACTCATATCGGATTCTTATAAAAGTAAGTGTAAAGGGGATTTTTTCACATAATTTTAGGCAATTTATGCTTGCAAAATGGTGGGGTAACAACTTTTTAGAATGATTGAGCGATCGCGCTCATTGCCTACTCGATAAATCGCCAGGTAAATTTCCTCTATTTCAGCTTAAATTCATCAAACTTTACCACCTCTGAGTCCAGTTTTCGCGTATCAAAACGGTAACTGCTCACCGTACCCGTTCCCGTGTCGAAGATGCTAAATGCCGTAATCTCATTACTCGCCACATACGACAATGGCTTCCCATCTTCACCTATCAGCGGCGCAATGGTCGGTACCACTGCCTCCAACCCATTTGGATCGCCCGTTACGATATCATTCTCTTGATACTCTTCTGGGACAGGTCGCTTCTTTTCGCCCAACGCCGCACCATAGGAGTTGCCGACATTCGAGGTTTCTAAAAAGTGCATCCCGCTAGAACTGACAAAGCGATTCCACAGGTGCGAGTGCCCATAAAATACTAACTGCACATTAGCAGCTTCTAGCAGTGGTACTACATCTCGGATAATGTAATCTGCTTCTCTAGGGTACTTGTAACGCACCGATTTAATATTGCCATTCCCATCTCGGTCGATCGTCTGCACTGGGTCGGTATAAGGAGGGACAACGTTATCCCCCAGTGAATGTGGTGGGTGATGAAACATCACGACTTTATACTTTGCTTTCTTAAAATCTGGGTTATTCAGTTCTTTTTCGAGCCAGGTGTATTGTTCGCTACCCTTGGCAATTGGCTCAAAGATGTGCTGCCCATATCCCCACTTTTCCGGGTTATTTAAGTGTTTTTCTCGTTCGCGGTATCTTCCCTTTGTCTTCTCCTCCAATCCCCAGTAACGCCACGCATTGGTCGCGTAAAGTACCACCAACCGCACATCACCAAATGTGACGGCATAATATTTTTTTCCACCCTCCTTGCTTTCGGGTAAAGTAAAAATTTCTTCGTAAGTATCGGTATTAAAAGAATTATCTTTTAACTGTTGAAGAGACGCGAAATTGCGCTTCGTGTCCTCACCGGGGTTTAGTTGCTCTGCCTTTTTTTCCTCTGCCTTTTGTGCATAAATTTCCTGAGCAGCCCAACGAGGATAAGAGTCATCGAACTGGTCGTTTAAGCTACTTTCCATCGAGAAGCGTCCCATCACCTCATGATTGCCAATCGCTGCAAACATGGGGGCGTTTTGAATTATCTGTCCGCCCCGATAAACCGTCTTGACACCGTTGTGTTCAAGTTCATTGTGTTCAAGTTCGTAGTTGCTGCGACCTTGGAGGCAAGGAAAGAAGGCACCCCCCCGATTATCATCAAACCACTCGGAGGCACGGTCGGGAATGTTGACTAAGTCACCGACAAAGAAGACAGCGTCTACTTGCCCGACGGTCTCAACGACCTTCTGAAGATTGGCAGATGTCATCGGCTTGAGCTGGTGGTCGGAAGTCAGCAAAATTTTCAGTGATGTGCCCGGTGTGGGTTTGGGGGCGAGCGTGAATACCTCACTGCTAACGCTCGTACCATCTTCCCGCAGGCTAGTGACGCGATAAGAAACTCGCGTGCCAGGAGTTAACCCAGTCACCTCTGCTTCGTGCCGCCAGATGTCTCGGCTGGTCGGCTGCTGGTAAATCTGACCGTCTTGAGTCTGATTTCCTACCCGCGATTGACTATCCTCACGAGTGCGGCTGAGTTTGGTGGTACTGGCGACAACACTGCGAGCGAGATTCTCACCGTAGGCGACACGATGCTCACCAGCAAACTCAGTAAACCACACAACTCGCACGCTTGTTTCGGTCGGCAGTTGTAGAAAGGGATCGGTTAGCAGCTGGGGTTGAGATGTCATAACTGGCTGCTTAGTTAATAGGACAATTATTAGGGTAAGCGATGTCACAACCAGAAAAATAGCTGCCGTCAGCAGAGAGCGGCTGGTTAAACGTCTGAGCATAAGCGATCGCTCCACAGCAATAACCGCGATACAGGCTCCCTACACATTAAGCCATGAGCTTCTATGACTTAGCTTCTATGACAATGATGAGCGATTTTTTATCTCCCTCAGGAGAACTCGCCCCTTTCAACTTAACGGATTCTGCCGGACTAATCGGAGTGGCGGGATTCGAACCCACGACCTCAGCTACCCCAAAGCTGCGCGCTACCAACCTGCGCTACACCCCGGCACAGTCTTATATTATATATCAGCTTTTTTAAAGCTGTCAAGATGCAATCAGAAAACCTTTAACATTTGAGCCGCTTGCATCAAACCCGGTACTGCTGCCTCATTCCAGCTACCCTCACCCCGCCGTCCCGTGTGGAGAATGAAACGAAGGCTGTAAGCATGGGGGTAGCCCTCTACTTCCATCCAAAGTAAGTCGCTTTCGGTTTCGCAGGCGATTTTCTCCTCATCCATCAACTCAGTCGCTATCTGGCTCATACTTTCTGCCAATTGTGCCAGCAAGCGACAAAACTCATTTAACTCTGCCTCTGTCAGCTCTATCGCCCAATCATCCCCACCAACTAACCCTTTAAACTCAGTCGTGTTAGGGTTCCAGCCAATGCGCCAGCCAACTCCACTTTTGATGAGACGTTCCATAAAAGTCATTAAAAATCAAAAACTAAAGGGCTTTTCTTACATTTTTAGTTTTTAATTTTTCATTACTTGAGTAACTGAGCATCTCCTGGCTGAGGCAGTGCTAGCCCTCCACTGGGTTTGGGTGCTGCCTGTGGCTGAGGTGAAGCGCTGGGAGAAGGTACGGGTGCCTGCTGCTGAGAATTGGGAGTGAATAGACTCACGAGGACTTGAACTAAGGCGTCTCGTTGCGCTCGATTCAGACGTTCAATGACCGCGCGATCGCTCTGCATGGGATTTTTCTGCAACGTATCATAACCCGGATATAGCGACTCCTGGATTAGTTCGTTTGCGCCCAGATAGTCCGCCAAGGTCAGTTTCCAGTCCAGCCGATAATTGGGCGGACGTGATTTTACATAAACGTGATACCGGATGATGCGCCCCACTAGGGTATTTTCCGATGCCTGCTTGCCAGTTTCCTTGCTGATATATTGATTTTCTAGCGGCAAATCCGGTAGGCGTTGATAAACTTGCCGCCAGACATCCTGAGTTCCGTACATCTGGGCAATCGCAGGCTGTTCGGAAAGATGAAAAAGCGAGGATGAAGGATCAAAGATGCTTCCCCAAGGAAATAAAAACAGCGCCGTTAGAGAGGCAACGGCAAAACGTAGCATTCGCTTGGGAAATTTTCTGGTTTGTCGCTTCATCTTGCTTGTTGTTTTTTATCTAATCGCCAATAATTTCCGGTTGCGTTAGCTCATCGGACATTTCCAGAATCGCCCGCAGCACTGGCTTCATCATCGGATCGTCAACATTATCAAAGTCTTCATAGCGACGGCGCTTAGCGCGATTCGCTACTTGAACGGTAATCCGGTAGCGATTGGAGGCAGCACTCACCAGCTCTTCAGCCCGGAGTAAAACTTCGGTTGTATCAAACTTGAAACGCTTTTGCATCACGTTGGATTAGTTGTTAATTGTTGTTCGTGAGTAGCGGCGCACAGTCGCGCGACCCTCCTGTCACCTTGCACCCTTCAGTCTAGCAGGAGTCCCCAGTTTTTGTGGCTGTTAGCACCGCCCGGAGATTCACTGAAGAATTTCTTTCAAGACAAAGAATCGTTTAATATTATGTAGATTCTTATCAATCTATCTATATCATTCTGAAAATAAGTTCGAGATTACAGTCCATGCAAACCCTTGTCCCTCCTACGATTAAGCCGTTTCCTGAAAGCGATCGCCATCCTCTGAAGCTTGTAGCACTGGGAGACAGTCTTGTTTATGGATTCGGCGATCCGGAAGGTGGCGGGTGGGTAGAGCGGCTGCGACGTCGCTGGATGTTGCCGGATAGTCCGGGACACGTTCTCTACAATTTGGGTGTCCGGGGTGACGGCATCAGCCAAGTGCAACAGCGGTTAGAGCAGGAGTTTCGCCATCGCGGTGAGCTGAGAAATCGCGTACCCGATGCAATTATTCTATCAGTCGGGGTCAATGATTCGGCTCGGTTGGCTCGACCGACTGGGCGGAATTTTACCGACTTTGAAGTTTTCAAAGCAGAAATGGATTTGTTGCTGGAGCGATGTACTCAGAGCGCAACTGCAACGCTAACCCAAAGATTCTGTCCGGTACTCTTTGTGGGGATGGTGCCGGTAGATGAGGCGAAAATGCCATTTTTGGACTGTTTTTACTACAATCACGGCGATCAATATCGGTATAAAGAAGCAACGCGGCTAGCGTGTCAGGCGCGACAGATTCCTTATCTAGATATTTTCGAGCTGTGGATGAATCGGGGTGAAGATTGGTGGCGATCGCATCTTACTGAAGACGGACTCCACCCCAATGTTGCAGGCTATCAGGCATTGCTCCAAGATGTCCTCAACTGGGAGCCAATGCAACAATTGGCGAACGACAGTTTAGCGACAGCCTAAGCTGTCTCGCGTAGCAATACCCGTTACTGGGTTCACACCTTCTGCTCGCTGACAGAGCTGAGCCACTTCGTAGCGGTCAATTAGTGCATCCGTAAAATCAGCGCCCGTAATGATGGTGTCGTAAAAGCGAGTCCGCGTCAACGTCGCTTCCGCTAAAATCGCGTTGGTTAAATTAGCCTCGTCCAACGTTACTCGGTCTACCAAAGCCCCAGTCAGGTTTGCTCCTTCCAGATTTGCTTTTAATAACACTCCCTTGGTCAGAATCGCATTGGTAAGGTCAGCTCCCTGGAAGTTTGTTCCTCGCATTTCAGCTGCGACAAATACACCACCAACTAAATCAGCATTCGAGAAATCCCGATTTTCCAAATTAATATTGGTGTAATTAATTGTCCCTGCCTGAGCAAAAGCAGGAGTAGCGCTCAACATCACCCACAGCCATGCCAAAGCTAATAGCAAGATACCGCTAAGCACGCGCACCACAAAATTTTTAATGGCTTTTGAAGTTAAAGGTTGCATAGGATTAATCAAAAATTTAAAAAGCAAGTTGTTCTTTTTAAGGCTCTCCAGCTTCGTCTGCAATCAAAGATAAAAATAAGGCGGTTTTTCAATTTTTTATTGTACATTTTTCATTGTATCGAGCCAGTCTTCACCCACTCGTAGGGTAATCTCAGATTCCAAATCACCAATAGAAGCCGCTTCAATATGACCGACGCCCAGCACTCTTTTCAAAGCCGCTGCTTGTGTTAAGTCGCCTTGCTGCACAATAATTTGAGTTTGGCGTTCGCGGTCGGGCCAATCATTGACAACATAAACATTTACAAATCCCTTCGCCGCCAGATATTCAGAAACGCGATAAGCGATACCAGGCTGCTCGGTGGCATTTTGGATTGCGATTCTCAGGGTGCTAAGAGAACGGCTTTCCTCTACAGAGGCAAGAGTCGTTTCTTGCCCAAAATATTGGCGCATGATGCGATCTCTCCCCTCGGAATCCAGAATCCAATAGCTGGCAATGTACTCCTGGGGGTCGCTGAATCGACCGGGCAACAACACCATTTTGAAATCATCTTGCTCCAAGTTGATGCCAAAATTTGCCAGCGCTAGGGTTTCTTCTAAGCTGAGATTCGTGTCAACGTACTTCCACATCACCCGGATCAGTTGAGGCAAGCGAGGCAATACGGCTGGGTTCGTCAGACGCTGCCGCAACGACTTGAGAAGGGCTTGCTGTCGCTGCACCCGACCAATATCGCCGTTCTTGTCATTTCGGAACCGCGCAAATTGTTCTGCTTGGTCGCCATTGAGAGTTTGCCAGCCTGGGGAAAGATCGATTTTGAGTTTTTGGGTTTCGTCTACATAGGACATCTGGCGAGGAACAAATACCTCAATGCCGCCCACCAAATCCACCAACTCCCGAAAGGCATCGGTGGTGACTCGCACGTATCGATCGATCTGGACGTTGTTTAGGGTACGGCTGACAACTCGTGCGGATAAGGCTGCGCCCCCGTTGACATTCGCCTGGTTGATCTTGTTAAAACCAACGCCCGGAATTTCCACTCGCGTATCTCGTGGAATGGAAAGCATTTTCACAGAATGGTCAGTCGGGTCTAACCGCAACAGCAGCATCGTATCGCTGTTGCCAGTGAAATTATCCGGCGAATTATCTGGTGAGTTGTGGAGGCGGTCAATTCCCATAACCAGGATATTGACGGGTCGCGCCAGACGGTACTGAAAACCTCGACCCCATCCCTCAGTCGCAGTTTTTTCTCCTGGAGTCTGGGAGGCAACGATCGGCGACAAAGGGGTAATCAGTGCTAAAGTTGCTCCCACTGTGGCAGAAACTGTTGCTGTAATGAGAAAGACAGCGATCCATAACAAGCGCCGCCCCAAGCTATTTCTTTGGGGCGAAACCTCATTTGCCACATCGCTTGTCTGCGATTGGGGTGAGGTATCGGAATCGTCATCAACGCCATCTGTACGGGGTTCCTGCTGATTGCCAGAACCTTTAGACATTTCGTGGTCTGGACTGGTTTGAGACTGTTTGATACCTTCTTCCACGTTTACCTCATCACCACAACCGCAGACTATATGTATCTTTCTGGAGACTTATTTCCAAGGTGGATTATAACTTCAGGTTCTCCATCTCCCAAAGGAAATGACATTGCAGCGGTACCTTAAGCTTGCTTCTACAGGTTGGTTTCTACAGAAAGTTGGGAGAAGTTGCACAAGGCGTTTGATCGGGAGCAAGCACAAAGGTTAAACAGCGATCGCGATCGCGTCAAGGTTAACATAGAGCCGAAAAGAATCGCTAAAGCCAAAAATGAATCAATCGCTAATCCCTGTAATTCTCGCCGGTGGTAAAGGGGAACGCTTCTGGCCCCTCAGCCGCAAGCACCGACCTAAGCAGTTTTTAAGTTTGGATGGCAGCGGCAAGAGTTTGCTGCAAGCGACGGCTGACCGGCTGTTATCTCTGGCTGGAGGCTGGGAGAAGCTATGGGTCGTTACTTCGGCTTTGCTGGCAGATGGGGTGAAAGAACAACTGCCCCAGCTACCCGTGGAAAATTTGCTCGTTGAACCAGAAGGACGCGATACTGCCCCAGCGGTCGCTTGGACAACGCTGGAAATTGCCAAGCGGTATGGAGAAAACGTGGTTGTGGGCTTTTTCCCCGCCGACCATTGGATCGCTGATGAGAAGGCTTTTCAACAAACGCTGGAAGCCGGTGCTACTTTGGCAGCAACTCAGCCGTCGATTGTGACATTGGGGATTAAGCCGAATTATCCATCTACGGGCTACGGTTACATTGAGCAAGGAGAAGAAACTGGCAAGGTTGGGGAGTTTCCCACCTACCGCGTCAGCCGATTCACCGAAAAACCCGACCGCCCGACGGCAGAGGAGTTTCTGGCAACAGGGCGATTCAGCTGGAACAGCGGAATGTTCATCTTTCAAGCTGGAGTCGTGCTAGATGAACTTCGCACTTACGCGCCGGAAATGATGGATCTTCTCGAAGAAAAAGGTGTCGAAGCGTACTCTCAGGTGCCGAAGAAGAGTATCGACTATGCGCTGATGGAGAAGACGCAGCTAGCTTATGTGCTGCCAGTGTCTTTTGGCTGGGACGATTTAGGGGATTGGAACGCCATCGAACGGTTGCTGAAAGGGGACAAACCAAACGTGGAACTGGCGACTCACGTGGGAATGGATACGCAAGGGGCGATTCTCTACGCCGAGGGTGAGGATGAGGTAATCGTGACGATTGGGATGGAGGATGTGGTGATTGTGCGCGATCGCAATGTCACGCTGATTGTCCAAAAAGACCGCACCCAAGAAATCAAAAAGGTTCTTGAGTTGCTACGAACCGATCCGAAGCTTGAAAAGTTGCTGTAATCTACCCTCCAACGGAAGGCAGAAG
Source organism: Trichocoleus sp. DQ-A1 (assembly GCF_039961955.1). NCBI lineage: Bacteria > Bacillati > Cyanobacteriota > Cyanophyceae > Leptolyngbyales > Trichocoleusaceae > Trichocoleus > Trichocoleus sp. DQ-A1. The sequence goes on along the minus strand of NZ_JAMPKE010000011.1, from coordinate 16,276 downwards.
TTGGAAGTATGAAGTATTAATAAGAGGGATGATGGCTAATGGCGAATTGCGAATTGTTCAAGACCCATTAGCCAGACTTCCATGATTCCATTAGCTATCCCTTAAAACCCGTGTTTTCCTTAACCCAAACCACTTCTCGCCAAAGAGAAATCCTTGAGGTCGTCTTCCGCAACGGTTGGGACTACATGAGACGGCTCTTGACCGGCGGCAAAGCTGATGAACCGAGGCTGCCGACTCCCGCCGTCCTTCGCAACATCTTAGTGGATTTGGGGCCAGTCTATGTCAAGCTGGGGCAACTGCTCTCGACTCGCCCTGACTTACTCTCGGCGGACTACATTGAAAAACTGTCAACGCTTCAATCTGAGGTACCGCCCGTGCCTTGGTCAGAGGTTGAAGTGGTGATTCGGAAGCAATTGGATCGTCCGATGGAGGAGGTTTTCAGCACCATCAACCCGGTGGCGGTTGCTGCTGGTTCAATTGCTCAGACGCATCGCGCCACCTTAGCAGATGGGCGGGAAGTGGCTCTGAAGGTGCAGCGACCGGGAATTGATGCGATTATCTCTCAAGATATTTCCATCATTAAAGGTTTAGCCGATTTAGTTGCTCGCACCGATATTGGGCCAGATATCGATATTGTCGCTTTAGCGAACGAATTTTCTAATGCTTTGCTGGCTGAGCTTGATTTTACCCAAGAAGCCAATTTCACCAACCAGCTACGCCGCAATTTATCGACCAGCCGCTGGTTTGACCCGAAGCAGGTGGTGATTCCGGAAATTATTTGGCAGTTAACCACCCAAAAGCTATTGGTACTGGAATGGCTAGATGGGGTACCGTTGCTAGAGGCAAATTTCGAGCAAATCAACGACGGTAAAAGCCCCAGCGACCAGCGGCGAGACATCACTCGGCTACTGTGTCGCGTTTTCTTTCAACAGTTGTATCTTGACGGCTTCTTTCACGCTGACCCGCATCCAGGCAATATTTTTTATCTGAGAGATGGTCGCGTAGCGCTGCTTGACTTTGGGATGATCGGGCGACTAGACCCCCGCACTCAGCAGATTTTAACCGAGATGCTGTTAGCGATCGCAAATATTGATGCCCGTCGCTGTAGTCAGTTGACTTTGCAATTAGCTGAATCGGCTCAACCAGCAAATTTAGCAAAGTTAGAAAGTGACTTTGAAAAGCTGTTGCGAAAGTATTACAACCTGAGTCTGTCACAAATCAATTTGAGTCAAGTTTTTTATGAAGTGTTGCAAGTCGCCCGCGACAATAAAATCCGGTTGCCTAGCAATATGGGATTATATTCAAAAACGCTAGCAAATTTAGAGGGAACAGGGCATTTATTTGACCCAGACTTAAATCTCATCGAGGAAATTAAGCCTTTGATGACCGATTTATTCCGGCGTCAATTATTCGGGGATGACCCGTTACAAGCTTTGCTGAGAACAGCTTTAGATATTAAAAGTTTGTCTTTGGAATCTCCCCGCCAAGTGGAGTTGCTGCTCGAAAGAATCACTTCTGAAACGTTGAAGTGGAATATCAAGATGCCAGACATCGTTCCATTTCGTCGCAGTTTGGAGAACTCTGCTAACCGCCTTTCCTTTAGTGTTGTCGTGGGTTCCCTAATTATCGGGGCGGCGATTATCTCCAGCAATGCTCAAACAGGAGGGGGGCTATCTTTATTAAGCAATGGTTTATTTGCTGCTGCTAGCTTCCTGGGTTTGTGGCTAATTGTAAGCATCCTACGTTCTGGGCGTTTGAAGTGATAGAGTTACTGTTGTCTGGGAAGTAAACTTTTTTTATCACGAATCAAGCTTAATAGGGCAATCCTATTTAAGGTATGAGAGCCTAACAGTTTTAAATCCCCGAATTCTTGAAGAATCCGGGGATTTCGTATTTCGGAATTATATAGAACTGCTAGATCAAGGCTATCTGCTCACCGATGTTTACAAACAGCCTCTAAAAGTCGGAGAATGGGCTATTAATTTAAAGTCACATACTTCTATTGATCAAAATAAAAGGCTCTCCTCTTTTGCTCGGCATCTTTCTGGTGTCGCTGACGCTACGCATCCTGGCAATTACCGTTCCCATCAATTCTGATGAAGTGCTGTGGATGACTCGCGGTAGCACCTTTATACAGAACTTGCTGGAGGGAGATTTAACTGGCACCTATCGCCGTCATCATCCAGGCGTCACCAATATGTGGGTGATTGGCAGCAGTATGTTAGCGAATTGTCGGTTGCAAAAGCACTTCCCAAGTTTGCTAGGTCTGAATCAGCCACTAGACCTGGATGCCTGTTTCAACCAAGTTCAGTTCCCCATCCTCTTCTACGTGCTGCCGCGCTTGCTACAGGGTGCGATCGCTTCAGCGTGTATGGTGTGTTTTTATATACTTGCAAAGCGGCTGTTAGGGCAATCCGTCGCCCTATGCTCTCTTAGCCTACTGTTACTAGAACCCTTCTTTTTGGCTTATCAGCGCTACCTCACGACTGACGCGCTCATGGCTGATTTTAGTATTTTGGCGTTGCTGCTGTTTTTACTGTATCTGCGGAGCGATCGCTACCGCTATCGTCGCTTGCTTGTCGCCTCTGGGGTATTTATGGGACTGGCGACAGCGACAAAAGTGACGGCTCTATTTATCTTGCCTGCTGTTGCCCTCTGGATAGCGCTAATTGAGTCGGGAATCTGGCGACCCAGCTTCCCTCAAAGGGGTTGGAAGCAGCAGTTGGCGGATCTCAGGTGGTGGGGATTGAGCATTTTAGGGACAATCGTTCTAATTTGGCCTGCGATGTGGGTGTCCCCCTCCTATGTTGTGGCGCAGATTTATAAAGGTCTGTTGAAAGAGTCAGCCAGAGGCGTACTTTTCTTTTTAGGGCAAATCACTGATTCGCCGGGACTACTTTTTTATCCGCTAGTGCTGGCGTATCGTCTCTCTCCCGTGCTGCAAGTGGGGTTGCTGGCATTTTTAGCGATATTGTTAATCCCCAAGCTGCGGCGTCACCAAAAGAAGATGCCGGAAGTAACAGCACTCGCTTTAATTCCCTTGTGCGTGCTGCTGATCCTCTCAGTCAGCGACAGTAAGATTGACCGTTACATTAATCTTTTCTTGCCAGTGCTAGCACTGCTATCTGCGGTTGGCTGGCTAGAAATGGTGGTTTGGGTCGGACGCGGTGCGGAGGCACTGCGGCGTCGCTTCGGGAAGCATCACATCGGTAAACGGGGAATCAACCGAGGCGTAATGACAGCGATCGCCCTTTTCGGATTACAACTCATCGTCCTTATCCCCTACTATCCTTATTACCTGAGCTATTACAACCCTTTGCTGGGCGGTTCGGGTGCTGCCAAACACATATTTATGATCGGTCAAGGCGAGGGTCTCGACTTAGCGGCTAAATGGTTGAATCAGTCACCGAATGCCAAAGAAATCAAAGTCGCTAGTTGGTATAGTTCCTCATTTGCCGCCTATTTTCACGGTCAAACTTCACCGATCGAAAAAGATATCCTGCCCGATCCTCAACCTTGGACAACAGCGAATCGCGTGGTATTGTACTACAACCAATTCCAGCGTCAGTTGCCAGAACCAAAAGCGATCGCTTACTTTGCCCCTCAGCAACCGTTATATGCGGCACGATTGCACGATATTGACTATGCACGAGTGTATCCTGGCCCGGTGCCTTTACCGGAGGATTTAGAACGCATTCAGGTTCCGCTTTCTTTGTCTTTTGGCAAGCAGGTACAATTGCTCGGTTATGACCTGAATACTTCTAAACTCTTGCCCGATGAAGCGCTGGTAGTGACATTCTATTGGAAATTTTTAGCACCGATGCCCCCTGATATGACCATTAACATCAGTCTGCGCGACACGCAAGGAAACCTGCAAAACCGTTCCGATGCACGTCCGCTGGATGGTTATTTTTTCACAGATCAAGTAACTTCAGGGACAGTCTTACGGGATGTCCATAAACTTACAGTTACACCCGGTACACCACCTAATCGCTACCGTCTTGAGGTAGGGTGGTATTCGCCCAGCAACGGACAAGCATTGGAAGTCCGCGATGCGGTCGGAAATTCCCCAGGAACCCAAGCAATCATTGGTGAGGTCGAGGTAATAAGGTCAGATACATAATATAAACGCTTGACTAATTTCACCTATTACATAAAAACCTACATAAGGTTTGTCTGCTAGCTATTTAATTGGGAGCATCTCTCTTGTGAAAATTTATATAACCCATCCTCAGCTAGGATTTCTCCCTTTCTCCTTTCTCCCTCCCCGTAAACGGGGAGGGTTGGGGTGGGGTTCCGGAGTGTAATTAGCTTTTTAAAAGTTATTAAAAATATCCTCTTCATTTACCATTAGCCGCTCATAAATTATCAACTTTAGGCTTTCGCTGCCTATAAACTTAAAATTTTTATTAAGCATGACCCATTTAAAAAATATCTTTTTTCACATATTCATCCTATTTCTCTATGTTGGCTTTGTACTTGCCATCAGACCAGTTCAACAAGCCTTTGAATTCGATTATGACGAGGGATTAAATTTAATCAAAGCGCTTTTATACTCGCAAGGCTTTTCTCTATACACGCAGATATGGAACGATCAACCTCCTCTATTCACCGTCTTTTTATCTTACTGGTTTAATGTATTTGGATATTCAGTTTTTGCGGCACGGGTGTTGGTTATACTCTTTTCAGCACTTCTAATTTGGTCTTTTTATCAAATTATACGCTTCTCTTTAGGAAAAATACCTGCTCTTGTCTCTACACTATTAATTTTCACTTCATGGCTATTTCTTAGACTCAGCATTTCCGTGATGATTGGGATTCCCTCTCTATCGCTGGCAATGCTCTCTATTTATTTTCTACCATTATACAAACAGCAGCCTCGTAAACGTTTCATTATTTTATCCGGAGCCGTTTTAGCGCTATCCTTACAAACAAAACTATTTACTGTATTTTTGATTCCTTTAATGCTTTTTTATCTACTAAATTTTAAGCTGCCAGAACCGGAGGAAAGTAAATCAAAAAACTCTTTTTCGTCCTTTGTTTTGTCTCCCCTGATTTTATGGTTAATTGTTCTAGCAGTTAGTTATCTAGGGATTAGCTTAATTTTCCAAGCTTTTAATTATGAACAGCTAGTTCAAGCACACTTGGGAGAGAGAGTTCAAGGTCAATCAACAAATTTTAATAACATTGAGAATTTACCTTACTTTCTTTATCAAGACTATGACTATGTATTTTTGGCATTCATCGGTACTTTAGTAATTTTATTTAAAAAACAAAGAGCGGGAATTTTTCCTTTAACATGGCTGGTAACTATTAGCCTAATTCTCCTCAAGCATAAACCTGTTTGGTATCACTATTATCCTTTACTGGCGATTCCCATCTGCTGGTTAGCCGCCTATGGAGTTGCTTTAGTCATTAATTTGTTTCCAAATGGGTGGAATTCTAATCTAAAATCCCTAAACTTCAAAAAGCTAATTTTTTCCCTCTTAGCAACGGCACTTTTGATTGTCTCTATGATTGCGATTCCTGCTAAGCCTAAAGGAAGACCACCCAAAAGTCTTGAAGTTATGAATCTAGTCTTGAAACACAAAGATTCTACTCAATGGATATTCACGGATCGTCCCATATACGCCTTTTATGCAGGTTTGCCGGTTCCTCCAGAACTTGCCGTCATGTCAGACAAACGATTTAAATCGGGAAATTTGACTTTCGATGATATCATTACTGTTTTGAAAAAGTATCGTCCCGAACAAATTGTCCTGGCGAGATGGATCGAAACATTTAAGAGTAACAGTCAATTCAGCGCTTACCTTAATGAAAATTACTCAAAGATTTATCAAGATGAGAAAGGGACAGTGGAACATTATTTATTAAAGAAATCTTCCAGTTAGGGAAATTGCGACTGTTGCTCGAAAAGAGATGATAGTGGATTCCCAAACGCAGCGCTACCGTATTTAATGACTGGAACTTTGCTATAAGGCGAGACATCCGCAAACCACTCTGGCTTATTTTGCAAGTTGATCTCGGTTAGTTTACTACATCTTTTTACTGCTAGTCATAGCTTGATTGTCACCTCTGTCGGCTGAGTTTGTGAGTAGTTTGGGGAGGATGCGATCGCCTAGAGCCATCGACATCACTTTGCATAAAGTTTTGCTAACTGTGCCTTGATAACCGTTAACAGTAATTCAGTAATGGGAACTCTAAGAATTGAGCCTACTCTACTCCTTGCCAAGGATCGCGATTAATGACACTGCTTAACCAGCTAATTGAGCAAGTAATACATTGCTGCCAAAAACGCAGCAATACAGCCCTTGATGATATATTTGAGAACCTCAATGAGCAAGTTTTAGCCGGAAGCTTGCAGAGGTTGGAAGGTGACACAGCTAACTGGTTCTGTACTTACCTAAAGCACAAGCTGTCTAGTGTTTCAAGCATTCTTCAAGAAACAACACTCCATCAGCCACTAGGTTACTACCCCGCAAAGGAGCAACATACAGGCTCGGAGGAATTACAGAAACAATCGCGGGACGAAGTGCGAGACCGTGGGAAACGCTTGCATGAGTGGATAGAGAACTGCCTAAATAACAGATACCAATCTTGCTCAAAAGACCTAGAACCGTGGTGTAGATCAATCGAGCCTGCACTGAGACAGATACAGCGGGTGCTGTACGTAGAAGATTTTGTATTTAATCTAGAGCTAGGCTATTGGGGAAAAGTTGACTGTATTGTGCAATTGAAGGGAGCGCTCTGCCTTATAGACTGGAAAACCACCCATCAGCCCTATCCAGTGGAGCGGATACACGAATATAAAATCCAATGTGTTGCCTATCTGAATGCAGCAAATAAAACTTACGGCTTGGATTTAAGACACGCATTAATTGTGATTGCCCTACCAGACCAAAAACCACAGATAGTCCCGATACAATTAGAAATGCTGAATAAGTATTTCCAAGAGTGGCGGCAAAGGGTAGAGAGATTTAAGACAGAAGTTCTTACACCAGGAGCCATAATTACTCACTCAGACGGCTCAACTACCAAGGTAAGAAGGGTAATTAGATATCGGATAAACAAAGCAATTGAAACTATTATCCAACCTCAAAGCCAGTTAGAACAATTATTTGAGGTTGAGGATAACCAATATAAACTGGTGGATGTCGAAGCAGATGAGAGTGGAGATGAGTATAGTGAAGATTGCTTTATCCATCCTCGCGCCCGAAAAAATAACAGACACTATACGGAAGATTCTATTCGCATATACTTACAAGAAATTGGCCGAATTCGTCTTCTACGATCTGATGAAGAAATTGAATTCGCCCGTAAAGTGGCAGACCTAATGGAACTAGAAAGACTACGTGAGCAATTCATTAAGCAGCTAAATCGCGAACCGCAGGATATAGAGTGGGCAGAAGTAGTATTAAAATCTGAGTGCTATTGGGAGAAGCTTTCTAAAGAACTCCGGCGGGATCCCCAACAAGAAGAGTGGTTACAAGAGGTCAAAAAGCACCTGCCCAGGTTCCGTCACCGCCTCTATATAGGTCGTCGCGCCAAAGATAGAATGGTGCATTCAAACCTGCGTTTGGTTGTCTCAATTGCCAAAAAATACATGAATCGAGGATTAGCGTTCCAAGACTTGATTCAGGAGGGTAGCCTGGGTTTAATTCGGGCGGCGGAAAATTTTGACCATGAAAAGGGTTATAAGTTCTCAACTTACGCACCTTGGTGGATTAGGCAAGCAATTACCCGTGCGCTAGCTGACCAATCTCGCACAATTCGTTTGCCTGTTCATCTGTATGAAACTATCTCTAAAATTAAGAAAACTAGCAGGCTTCTTACTAAAGAGATGGGTCGTAAGCCCGCTGAAGATGAAATCGCTACTCGCATGGAAATGACCATTGAGAAACTGCGATTTATCACCAAATCTGTTCAGTTACCCATTTCTCTGGAAACTCCTATCCATGTAAATTTAAACAAAGACCCGTGGTTTTATAAGGGAGAAACACAGGAAGAGTTGTGTTTAGGAGATTTGATTGAAACAGATGAGCAAGACCCAGAAAATCAAGTTTCCAAAAACTTGCTGCGGGAAGACTTAGAAAGCGTCCTCGACACCCTTAGTCCTCGTGAAAGGGATGTAATACGTCTGCGCTACGGGTTGGATGATGGACGGATGAAAACTCTCGAAGAAATTGCCCAGATTTTCAATGTAACTAGGGAACGGATTAGGCAAATTGAAGCCAAAGCTCTTCGCAAACTGCGCCATCCCAATCGCAACTCTATTCTTAAAGAATACATTCGTGGAAATAATTCCTATGACTTGCGAAAAGAGGAGTATCGGCAGCAGTCTGAACCAAACCAGAGCCATACAGAGGAAGTTAAAAACGATCCCTCCCATCCTCAAGATGCAGTTGCTTACTTCAATCAAGGAGTTGAGCGTTATCAACTTGGAAATTTTCAAGGAGCAGTTGAGGACTTTACTCACGCAATTTATCTCAATCCCAACTATGCTGATGCTTACAACAGAAGGAGTAGTGCTTATGCAGCTTTGGGAAACTATCCAAAAGTAATGGAAGACTTACAGACAGCAACAAACCTCTACCTTAGATAAGCGATCACTTATCAGCAAAAGATTCCATATCAAACCGCCTCGGATGCGAGTGGAAGAATATACAAGGATTCTTCACGCCTACACTCAGCGGTAAAAGCGAACACACCTCTTAGTGACTCAGGAGTTAGTGAAGGGTTATTTTCCAGCACTTGTTGTTCGGTCCATCCTACGGAAAATAACCCACGCAAAAACTCTACTGACAGGCGAGTTCCTTTCACAACTGGCTTACCTAGCAGGATCTTGGAGTCAGAATGAATGTATTCTCGCCAGTCCATCTTTACTTAAACTTTATGGTAAACTCTGCTATTGCCCTCGGTGTAGTGGTGTTTTGAATAGAAGAGAAGTGCGATCGCTCTCCCGGATTGCTTGGCATCAATGGCGGTTTGGGGAATACTTCATCTAGATACTCGTTGACGATAGTGGACTCCCAGATGCGATCGCTACCGTTGCTGGTTACGGCTTGATTTTTACCTTTAGTATGAGTCACTGACTTAAGCCTGAAGCTCGTAGGCTGGATTTCCTTCGACGAACCCAGCCAAACCCTTTGAAATGTTGGGTAACGCTTAGTCGCACGGAACAAACTTACGAATTCTCGCATTTCTCCTTATGTCAGTGCCATGTCTCTATAAACGCTCACCGCTACAAATGGCTTAATACTCAGCATAACTGGTTGTTTTTATCTATAAATATTTAGTAAAGATTGCCCATAAAAAAATAAAGATTTAGTAAAGATACTTTTTTAATTGAAAGTAGTTTCCCTTGACTAAGCTTGCTCTATATCTATCAGCTTTCGCTAATAGCTTATAGCAGTTATTGAAACAGTCAGTCCTTTGATAGAAGTAAGAATACGCTCTTGAGATAGAGCCATTCGTGCGTTTGCAAAAGTTATTCTGAAAACAATTCAAGCAGAAGTAGCGAATCAAACTACAACAAAGCTAAGAATTCTTTTTTGAAAGAAAGTGCGTCACGCCGACAGACTTTCAAGGTTCTATTTTATCTACATTTTTTTGGAGTTTATCAACAGCTATGACTAATCCAAAGGATTACCAAACTTATAACCGTGAAGTTCGTCAGGATTCTTACAATGACGCTAACGGTCATACTCACACCAACGTAACGCGAACAGAAGAAACAGTTAATAATGGCGTTGTTAAGCCTAACACTGACTCCTACCGGGATGGTTACGTTAGCGGTCGAATCTCCGAACGCAGCTACCAAGAAGAGAATTTAGCTGTTCGGGATAATAACAATGCGGCGAGTGGCTTAGTAATTGGCTTGCTCCTGACTTCGCTGGTAGGCTTAGCCGCTGGTACTTGGTTCTTTTTAAACCAACGGAATGAGGCACCCGCTCCGGTTATCCCAAATATTGTGGTTCCTAGACAACCAGATGCCAAGCCAGCTCCTGAAGCGAAGCCAGCTCCTGAAGCAAGGCAAGCTCCTAGAAAGGAAACCACGATCATTGAAAGAACTAGGGATGTTTTGGTTCCAGTTCCTCAACAGCAAGCTCCGGCACCTCAACAGCAGGCTCCGGCACCTCAACAGCAAGCTCCGGCACCTAACATCAACATTACTGTGCCCAATGCTGAGCCAAAGCAGCCTGAGGCTCAACAAGCACCTTCGACACAAACTGCTCCCACACAGTCCGAAAGTGAGAGCGATCGCACTCCAGCTCAAGACGAATCGAGTGCAACAGATTCAACATCCAGCAGTCAACAAAACCCTGCTGCCGATAGTCCGGAAGCTCCTGGTCAGTAACAGCCATAAAAAAGCCGCGATCGTCTTACTTCAAGCGTTAATAGTTTGAAGGAGAATAGCCTCAAAGTGAATGGCTTTGAGGCTATATTTTATGTTTGGTAAAATACCCACCTAAAGAATGACAATCAGCTTTACTACCCACCCCTCACATAGTTGATGAAGCAGGGGGAGAGTTTTCATGGTGGGTTATTTCTGCCGAGCTGGTCTAGTTGCGACGTGAAGTAAGCTGCTGTTGAGTACAAGCACTTTTATAGAAAGCTTGAAACCAAGACTTCTGCCTGGTTGCGTGACAATTCGTTGCGACCATCAACAATTTGACAACTGGGCAAATAAATATGTATTTAACACACCCAAGCCGGGAAAAACGGCTAAAATTTTAATCTAAATTTTTTCACAGAGGTCTATGAATAACTCCTCTAACTTCGCAATGCTAAAGAGTGCGGAATGGAAGTTTTGGTTAGGCTGGATTGCTTTATCTACTATAGGTAGTTTGCTTGGGATTGTTGCTGGCTTTTTTGTAACACTTTTGACTGGAGGTTTTGGCAGCAACGGATTTCCCTTTGGCTGGACTGTTGTATGGGCTATTTTGGGTTGCTTCCAATGGTTGTTGCTGAAGCGGCGAATTAAGAGATCGAGTTTGTGGATTGCAGCGTCTGCTATAGGCGGAGCGGTAGCTTTACCAGTATGTGTGCTAGCGAGTTACTCTATATCTACAAACGCACTATCTGATTTTTTTAGTGACTTTATATCATTGGATCTAAGTAATTCGTATGAGCTTTTTAGCCTATCTAAGATAGGTGCAATAAATGAAGCAATTGTTGGAACTGCACAATGGTTGTTGCTGAAGCGGCAGATTTCGAGAGCGGGTTGGTGGATTCCAGTTTCTGCTTTAGGCGGGGCAATGATTCTACCTCCGATTAGTGCTGCGATTAAAGGTTTAGCCTTGGTTTTGATGTTTCGGCAGACAACATCAAAACCAGATAGCTATATTGAACAATGACCAATAATTCGCTAACGCACAGTCTTCGTTACGCTACTCCAACTAACTTAGCGCTCAGATCCCACAGCTTTTGAGCTTTGTTATCATCGCTGGCTTCGTCAGAAACCTCTTGCACAAAAGACTGACGACCGGGTTTCTGGCGATTTCCCCAACTCCAATACATCCCGGATTCCTTGTATTCAGGATCGGCAACAATCGCTGCAACCCTTTCCCCCGCTAACTCCTGAGACACGTATCCCCCGGTGATGTTCTTTTGGAACAGCGGGAAGATTTTCCGAAACAAAGGATAGTGGTTGCGGAACAGGGGCGTATCTGCAACGCATCCCGGATAGAAGGAGTTAAAGGTGATGCCTGTTGAAGAGTGATAGCGCCGATGCAGTTCCCGCATGGTTAAAACATTGCACAGTTTGCTATCTTTGTACGCTTTGCCTGGTTTAAACTTCTTGCCGTTAATCATCGCAATCGGTTCTTTAAAACCAGCTTCAAAGCCTTGGAGATTGCCTAAATCTGGAGGCGCTGGAATCGGAATCTTACCGCCCAACTCCTTCGGATTTGCCGTTACGGTTCCCAAAATCACGAGTCTGCGATCTGGATAAGAGGACTTTTTCAAATCCTCTAACATCAGGTTGCACAGGAGGAAATGACCGAGGTGATTTGTCGCCACGCTCAGTTCATAACCTTCTGCGCTCCGCATCGGTTCTTTTAATAAAGGTAGATAAACTGCGGCATTGCACACCAAAGCGTCCAGGGACTTGCCGCTGGCTCTGAAGTTATTCACGAACTGGCGAACGCTCTCCAAAGAAGCTAGGTCAATTTGCATGAGGGTGTAGCTGTCTTGGGGAATTTCTACCGTTTCGGCAGCTTTTTTTCCCTTCTCCAAATCCCGACAAGCCATCACTACGTGCCATCCCTTTTTGGCAAGCGCTTTTGCACCGTACAAACCAACCCCTGATGAGGCACCCGTGATTACAACCGTTGGCTTACGATTCTGTTCCATTCTGGTGAGACTCTATTGACCATATTCACTTTCTCTAGGATCTCACGTCACCGAACAGCCTGAGAGATGGGGATGAAGATTTCTGTGCCCAAGGCGATAGAGATTAGGGTTTCTAACGATTAAACTCACTGGCGGCAAGTCAAACCTAGACGAAGTTTAAAAGCTTCAATCTGCCATCCGGTGCAGTGCATTGTTAGACAACATTAACTCTCAGCTTCTTGCAGCTTCTGACGGATAGCCGCCTCGATCTTGATATCGAAATCGGGATCGCCTACTTTCGTAATCACCGTTGAGGAACGTTTTCTGCGCCGCTCTAGGTATGCTTGAAGTGCAGCTTCCTCCTCACGATGCTCAAGGAAGTAACGCTTTAACTCCCGATCGGACATAGCAGTATAGTCAACCTGACTCATCAAAGCACCTCCCCATCTGGAGTAATCTCGATTTCAAGCTCTTCGTGGTGTCCTGCCAGGATGAATAAATTCCCGCTTCGCCTGTCAATACAGATCAAGTAAATAGGTTGAAACATCAGGTACGTCAGGTAGTAGCTGACTCGATATAACCCTTCTAACTGAGCATCCGTAGGCATTCATGTGTCAGGAAGTTCATCTTTCGCTCACTCTAGCACGGTTAAAAATTGTCATATAGCGTTAACTCGCAGTCCGTCCGCTCTACGGTGATGTTAGACCTTAGCCGAGCTTGAAGTGTGACAGATGGTTCCATCTTATTTAGCTCACTTTGAGCAATCCACCGATCGTTGAGTATTAAACGAGGGCAAAATCAAACATTTTTGCCCTTTTATCCCTTCATCAAAGCAGCAGCGTGGTGAGCGAAATGATCGCCGATAAATGAGGCAATGAAATAGTAACTGTGATCGTAACCGGGTTGTTTGCGGAGAGTCAGGGGATGATTTACCTCTGCACAAGCTTGTGCAAAAATGTCGGGTTGCAATTGTTCGCCTAGAAATTGATCGGCATCTCCCTGATCGATCAAAATGGGCAATCTTTCTGGAGCAGATTTAATTAAATGCATCGGATCGTAAGCTAGCCAGTCAGATTTATTGGTGCCTAAATAATTCTGAAATGCTTTTTGTCCCCAGGGGACAAGGCTGGGGGTAACAATCGGAGAAAAGGCGGAGACACTTTTAAACATTCCGGGATTTTTCAGGGCGATCGCTAAGGCACCATATCCGCCCATTGAATGTCCGAAAATGCCCCGAATTGCCATGACGGGGAAATTTGCAGCGATCGCTTCCGGTAGTTCTGAAACTACATAGCCATACATCCGATAATGCTTTGCCCAAGGCATTTGCGTTGCATTGAGATAGAATCCTGCACCTGTTCCCAAGTCCCAGCTATCTTCTTCTCCAGGGACATTACAGCCGCGCGGACTGGTATCGGGAGCAACCACAATTACACCGTATTGCGCTGCAAATTGCTGTGCGCCTGCTTTACTGATGAAATTTTGTTCTGTGCAAGTTAGTCCACTCAGCCAATAGAGTACCGGACACGATTGGCTTTCAGCTTGGGGTGGAAGATAAACTCCAAAATTCATCTCGCAGTCGAGTACCGCAGAGTGATGGCGGTAGACAGATTGCCAACCCCCAAAACTCCGGTTGCGGCTGACTAAGGTGAGGTTTTTCGGGACGGGTTGGTTCATAACTGATAATGCTGAATCATACTAAGTTCTGCGCGATCGAGAAGAACCCCACCCCCAGCCCCTCCCCGCCTGCGGGGAGGGGAGACATAGCCGCAGGCTATGGCGGGGTGGGGTTCTCTTAATTATGGGCAAGCCGGACATGATATTACGAATATAGAATCACAGAACGAATACTCTTCCCCGCGTGCATCAAATCGAACGCCGTGTTAATTTCCTCTAGTGGCATCGTCTGAGTGATGAATTCATCAAGTTTAATTTCGCCTGCGAGATACCTATCTACATAGCCGGGAAGTTGCGATCGCCCTTTAACTCCTCCAAAGGCAGAACCCCGCCACACGCGCCCCGTAACCAGTTGGAACGGACGAGTGCTAATTTCTTCTCCCGCACCCGCAACCCCAATAATCGTCGATTCTCCCCAACCTTTATGGCAAGCTTCAAGGGCAGCTCGCATCAAATTGACATTGCCGATGCACTCAAAGGTATAGTCAGCACCGCCATCCGTGAGTTCGACAATCACTTGCTGAATTGGCTGCTCGTAGTCTTTGGGATTGATGCATTCCGTCGCGCCTAACTGCATTGCCAGTTCAAATTTACTGGGATTGATATCTATGCCAATAATCCGTCCCGCTTGAGCCATTACGGCTCCCTGAACGACGCTTAACCCAATTCCCCCCAAACCAAACACCGCAACCGTTGAGCCTGGTTCCACTTTCGCCGTGTTCAATACAGCACCAATACCTGTAGTAACGCCACATCCTAAGAGGCAAACTTTTTCTAACGGCGCGGCTTTGTTAATCTTGGCGATCGCAATTTCGGGCAATACGGTGTATTCGCTGAACGTACTGGTGCCCATATAGTGATAGATAGTTTCACCGTTCTTGCTGAAACGGCTAGTTCCATCGGGCATCAATCCTTTGCCTTGCGTGGCGCGAATTGCCTGACACAGATTGGTTTTTCCAGACAGACAAAACTTGCATTCCTGACACTCTGGGGTATACAGCGGAATTACATGGTCGCCTGGTTGCACGCTGGTGACGCCAGCACCCACTTCCTCCACAATCCCGCCGCCTTCATGCCCCAAAATCGTTGGGAAAATGCCCTCTGGATCTTTACCAGACAGCGTAAATGCATCCGTGTGGCAAACGCCTGTGGCAACAATCCGAACCAAAACCTCTCCAGCTTTTGGCCCTTCCAGGTCAATTTCTTCAATTTCTAAGGGCTTGCCAGTTTCCCAAGCGATCGCGGCGCGTGTTTTCATCGTGACTTCCTGCCAATTTTGCCCAGCACTACATCATCCCGAACTTTGTCCTAGATAGCGAGCGCTGTAATTCTTACTTTAGCGATCGCGGTTCGTTTCGCGGGTATAAAGTGACCTAGAAGCTATAAAAATACGTTTGTACCCTCAATCAAAACGTTGGTTGAATAAGCCACTTTCTCAATTGTGGCTTAGGATAGGCTGGCAAAATTCCTACTTCGGGTAAATAAGGATGTGGCACAAAAAAAGTTTGTGGTGGATCTTGGGAGGATTGGGAGGAAGTGCGATCGCTATCTTTGCCCTACTGAACTTCTCTAACTGGCATCGTCTGCGTAGCTATGAGAAGATTCCTGACTTGAGGGCTGTGCAATGGAATGGTAAAAACTTAGCCGGTACCGATTTTTCCCGCCAAATTTTCCGAGAGGCAGATTTGTCGGAGGCGAATCTGCAACGGGCAAACCTCCAAGGGGCAGACTTCTCTGGTGCCGCTACTCGCCTGATTGACACCGACCTGCGCCAAGCCAACTTAACCAATGCTTTGCTCTCCGGCACTCAGGCTACCAGAGCTAATTTCTCTGGGGCAATCCTCCGGGAGGCAAACTTAAGCAACGCTAGCCTGAATGGTGCGCGTTTTAGAGGTGCAGAGTTGCAGGGCGCGATTATGATAGGGGCAAAACTGGTAGGGGCTGACTTCAGCGAAGTGAAGCACGCTCCCGCTTATCTCGATCGAGCAGATTTGACCGATACGGGCGTTGTGGGATTTCCCGATACACGACTGTGCAACGCCACCATGACAAATGGTGCAATTTCTAAACAGGGTTGCTTTTGGCCTTCCTACGATTTGAAGCAAGCAGCACAAGCTCAGGATTGGCGCTGGATGGATTCGGCAACCAGTTATCGGGACTTAAACAGATTTCAAGCCCAAATAAAACCCAAAGCAGCTTTATAGGCTGAGAATACATCTCGATTAGCGTTCACCCACTCCATAAAACGGAAAGACATCGCTGTCCG